>NZ_JBBNLO010000001.1:0-160862 GCF_040092405.1 Collinsella sp. CLA-ER-H2 | reverse complement strand
CTCCTAACGCCGGCGTGTTGGCACCACCAGCGTAGTGGCGGCGGGGAGGCACGGTGGCCATTATTCGGTGACCGGGATTGGTCAAAATAGTTTGACTATTAGCGGCTAAAATCGCCCGGCGCTAACAATGCTACCGTGGAGCCCAAAGAGGCGGCCCCGGACGTCAGCTATAAATCTCACATTTCAGGCATTGGTTGGGAGCCGACGTTTACATCGAATGGCTCGACCTCTGGCACAACAGGCCAGTCCCGTAGGCTTGAAGCACTCAGGGTTTCCCTCCCTAATTCAGAAGACCTTGGTATCGAATACCGCTCTCATGTTCAAAATGAAGGCTGGCAGGATTGGGTTTCTAATGGAGCCGTCTCCGGCACAACGGGAAAGGGCCTTCAGATTGAAGCCGTCGAGCTCAAGCTGACGGGCAACAGGGCGGCTTCTTATGACCTGTATTATCGCGTTCATGCTTCTAATTTCGGCTGGCTTGGATGGACTTCAAATGGGTCGACTGCGGGAACCACCGGTTGGTCTTATGCCGTTGAAGCAATACAGATCGTCATTGTAAAAAAGGGTGACGCGGCGCCCGGCGATACTGCTGGTGCCTATGTCCCATATGTCTTTAATTGCTCTCTTTCTCAGGTTGGGGAGACGACTAAAGTAACCCTGAATATTCCGCAGATCGAGGATATAAAACGACTCGGGATCGCTGATTCGATAAAGGTGGCAGGCTCCATGTCGTATGGAGGGAGGGTCACCCGTTCCGTCTCAAGCACGATTGCACTCGGAGATCTGGGCTCTAGCTCCAGTGAAATTGAATTTAGCGATTATGGTCCGTTTGACGTTACGTTGCAGTATTTGAAGAACGGAAACATCGTTCAAGAGGACCATCAGTCAATTGGCATTTCTGCGAGTGAGTACAACCTTGCCCCTTTGAGTGCTTCTTTCCCCGTTGTTCTCTATTCGCTATCTTTTTGGGATATCAGTACCTCTTCTGCTGGAACGACCGTTCCGTCAATTGTAATGCTCGATCGTCCAAGTGCCTATAACTGGAACTCGCTTCCATCCGGGATGTACGGTCTTCCGTATCTGACTCATGAGGAGAATGCTTCTAGTTCGAGCTACCAGGCGTTCGCGGATTATGTCGCTGCTCTCTACAAGATCAATCCCAAGGCAAAGTTCAATCTGTATATCAATGACATCACCTGTTCGTTGATCCATAGGATGATTTACGCCAACAAGATTCCCGCAGGCCAATACTCCATTCGGCTGTTGTCCGATGGATCCGCCACGTATGTCTTTACCAACGAAGCCTTTGACGTTAAGGATCCAGATTCTAAGCAAGCGGAGCTGATTACTTTATGGAACGCCGCCAAGAATAAGGAATACGAAACCGGTGAGGTCTCAAAGTCGTATAGCGATTATCACGATCACTGGGATTCTATGTATGCCGTGCTGAGTATTGAGCCTGGCACTAAGTGGTGGATGACTCGAACGAATCTGTTTACGAGTGGTGACGATAATGCCTTTGCGAATAAGATCGCGTCCGATCCCGGCGTTAAGAAGGTGAATGTTTCGGGCATGCTTACGAGCCTGCAGAATAGGGGAGAGGATACAGTCCAAGCGTTTAAGGCGCTGTACAACTTTAACGATGGCTATTTTGATACGGCGACTCAGCAGGGCAAAAAGGTAATGATGCTGCTTGGAACGTACGTTTCTTACGAGCAGAATTTTGACGACTATGCCAACTTGACCGAAGTTATCTATGGCGATGACTATTTGTATTATTACAAGGGGCATCCAAACACACCGACGGGTATGTATCCCCAAAAGCAGGAACAGCTTGACCGTCTTGGCATTACCGATGTCGATTCTTCCGTCGCTGCAGAGCTGATCCTCTTCTTTAATCCGGAGATCGGTCTGTCTGGTTATGGGTCTAGTACGTATAACTCGGCCAGTGCCGATGCTGCTGGTGGACTTTGGAATTCCACAAAGGCCGAGGCCTTGAAGCCGGGTGCCGTCATCGATTATTCCATTATGGATTGGTTTGCTTCTCCGATTACCGAAGACACGGATGCTGCTATCAGATCCCTTTGCAAACAGGGAGACTCTTGCTATCTCGTAGAGTTTTCGGATTCCATACTTGCTTCGGCAAATTACGACTTTGCTATCTATTCGCACAATAGCGGTGCTCTGACTTATTTCAAGAAGGGCGAGTCGGGCTATGATGTTGTTAAGGTGTCACGAGGCCCTCTTGACGTCTTGGCAACTTCGCATGTTTCAAATGACGGCTGGCAATCGGCCTCTAAGGGTGGAAATGCTTCCGGTACCGTTGGGCAGTCAAAAGCCGTCGAGGCTATTACTCTCAATCTGCAGAATGCTCCCTATGATGGTGCATTGGAGTACAGGACGCATGTTTCCGATTATGGCTGGCAGGGCTATGTGAAGGAGGGGAAAGTTTCTGGTACTACGGGCCAGGGCAAGTTTGTCCAGGCTATTCAGATTCGCCTGACTGGTGAGATGGCCAATCACTATGACGTTTATTATCGAGCTCACGTTCAGGATAAGGGATGGCTCGGTTGGGCCTGCAATGATCAAGTTGCCGGAACGACCGGTTTCGTTTTGAGGCTAGAGGCATTTCAGGTCGTTTTGGTCGAAAAGGGTTCGCCCGCTCCTGGGGATACGAGTCAGCCCTCTATTCAGAGAGCGTTTTCAATCAAGGCACATGTTTCAAACCTTGGTTGGCAGTCGCCTGTTTACGAAGGCATGACCGTTGGCACAACTGGCCGAAATCTTGCTGTTGAGGCGTTGACGATTAGCAAGCCTGACCTAGGGTATTCCGGCGGCATCGAGTATCGAGCTCACGTTCAAAATATCGGCTGGCAAAAGTGGGTCAAAAATGGAAAGGTTGCCGGTACTACGGGGAAGTCTCTTGCTGTTGAGGCTGTTGAAATAAAACTGACGGGAGATCTTGCCAAGCATTATGACGTTGTCTATAGGGCACACGTTCAAAGCAAAGGTTGGCTAGACTGGGTTAAATCGGGCGAGTGTGCCGGTACAACTGGTGAGGCTCTGCATCTAGAAGCGCTTGAGGTTAGGCTGGTTGAGAAAAGCTAAATATAGATCCAATTTGCCTATATACCAACGCTAATGAAGTGGGGGTGAATTGATGGGGTTGTAGTCCCCTCAATTCACCCTCCTTAGTTGCAAGTTATTTGAAAGAGACAAACCGTGCTAGACTTTATCCTTAGTGTAAGGATTTCGTTTCGGCCTCTTTCATTAAGTCGTCATCATTAATTTCTATTGGGTGAATTAAGGTGAAGTTTGGTAATCATGAATTTGCTTTATACGGTTGATAACAATTTTGTCCCACAGTTGGCCGCCAATATTTGCTCGGTTGTTTCAAATCATTCCGGTATTCAAGACATTACTTTTCATGTCTTCTCTAATGGCATTACAGAGGATAACCAGCGTTTGCTCCAGGAGATGGTGACCGAATACAACCAAAACCTTGTATTTTATGATATTTCGAACTTCAAAGATGCTCTCGGGTTTGATTTTGATACATCGGGATGGAATGAAATAGTTCTTGCTAGGCTTTTGATGGCACATTTTCTACCTAATGAGATCGAAAGAGTTATTTACCTCGATGGCGATACGATTGTTCTTGGGGATATTGCTCTTCTTTGGAATCAAGATCTTAAGGGTTG
Source organism: Collinsella sp. CLA-ER-H2 (assembly GCF_040092405.1). Lineage (NCBI taxonomy): Bacteria > Bacillati > Actinomycetota > Coriobacteriia > Coriobacteriales > Coriobacteriaceae > Collinsella > Collinsella sp. CLA-ER-H2. Next base: position 157,161 of record NZ_JBBNLO010000001.1, on the reverse strand, counting down.
CGTGGTTGGAATGGTTCCCGAGCCAACGGTCGGCCCATCTCGACTTAATGATTTAGACTTAAATGGCTGTCTGTACCACAATGCTGGCGTGTTGCTCGTTGATTTAAAGCAATGGAGATCAACTTGTTGCGAAGATCAATTATTGGATTATTGCGAGCGCCGCTCAGGACGCTTGTTTGCGAATGATCAAGATGCTCTAAATGCAGTACTTAAAGATAAGATTTGCAGTTTATCCCCTGCGTTCAATTATTCCAATATCTTTGACTACTATCCGTTTATATTCTTAAACTCGTTAATGTCGGGCTTTTCGGATGAAAACAGTTTTAATACCGCAAGATCGAAGCCCATTGTTGTCCATTATCTCGGCGAAGAGAGGCCATGGCGGCGGGGGAATACTCATCGCTTCAATAATGAGTATCACTTTTATTTATCAGAAACGTTCTGGAAGGACGCGAAAGATGAAGATGGTTGGGGCGCTTATTTTCTTGCTTGGCGGACTTTTAATTTCCTAACCAGGCCTTTTCCTCAGCTTCGTTATAAAGTGATCAGCGGGTTGATTCCCGCATTTCTTAAATATCGTGCCTCGCAAAGAAATAAATAGGATTATGGATAAAATCAAAGACAAGTCTGTTTGCATTGTTTTACCCACATATAACGGCGGAAAGTATTTGGCCAAACAGCTTGATAGTATCTTGGAGCAAACTTGGCCTAATTGCTCCGTCTATATTCGTGATGATGGTTCAACGGATGAAACTGTTGAAATTGCACAATGGTACTGTCGGTCAAACTCCAGCATTCATTTAATTCAAGATTCAATCGGTAATCTTGGGTGCCCAAATAGTTTTTATGAAATTATCAAACGGGTTCCCGAATATGACTACTATGCATTTGCCGATCAGGATGATATTTGGAAGACCGATAAAATTGAACGGGCAGTCAGGGCAATTGAAAATAGTGGAGACAAGGTGCCGACTGTCTACTTTTCTTCCTTTTCATATGTAAACGAAGATGGCGAGACGATACGCGAGTCGGCTCCGCAGGACAAGTACCTCTCTTTTCATAACACCTTGTTTTATACTCCCGGACTAGGCTTCACGATAGTATTTAATCGCCTTGCCTGCAGGGCCTTTATTCTTGAGGTAGATCCAGGGAATGAAATGCATGATCGCTGGCTGATTCGGTGTGCTTCGGCATTTGGAAAGGTATTGTTTGATTCCGTCTGTACGGCTTCACATGTTCGTCATTCCTCTGCGGTCACGTCTGGAGATAATCGTTATTTTGATCTTTTAAAGACCTATTTTAAGGACGAGCTATTTGGTGATAGATCGAAAGATGAGAGTAAAAAGTTAAGCCATTTTTCTGCGGTGTTTTATGATGAGCTTAGTTTTGAGCAGAAACATGAGCTTGATATTTTCACCAATGATGATGGGATTATTTCAAGACTTAGGAAAGCATTTTTCCCAAAGCGTCTGCGACCTACTTTGATTTCTGATTTACTTCTTCGCGTTTTGTTTTTATTCAACAAGGCCTGATGATCCACTGCTGGAGTGATTGTGTCTAATAGAAAAACGAAAGAACTCTCTGTTGAGCAGAGTCTTGTTTGGAACAGCGTCGGCTCGATGGCGTATTTGATTTGCAACTGGCTGATTACTGTTCTTGTGGTGACACTTGGTTCCGACATTAGCATGTCTGGTAGCCTTGCTGTGGCTATGTCTGTTGGTAATATTTTTGCGACCATTGTTTTGCTTAGAGCGCGCCCCGTTCAGGTTTCTGAGAGCTATTCTGATTTTACGACTGGGAATTTTATCGCTCATAGAATCGTTGCAACAATACTTGCCTGTGTAATTTGCTTCTTCTATTGTTTAGTCTCTGTTGCATTCAACGATTGGGCAGTTGTTGCTGTTTATTGCCTATTTAAAGCTGGTGATTCATTTGTCGATGTTCTTCACGGTGTGGATCAGGTAAACAACAGATTGGACATTGCGGCTATCTCTCAAATAGTTCGTGGCGTAGGAGTTCTAGTCTCCTTTTCGTTGTGCTTGTTGCTATTTGATAACTTGGTAATAGCCGTTGCTTCAATGGCTTTTGTTACCATAGCTGTTGTGCTTACATATGATTTTAGAATGACAAAACGGTTTTGTGCCGTTATACCTGATTTTGATTTTACTTCCCTTATCAAATTGTCGCGTATCTGCTTTCCCGGTTTTGTTGCATCTCTTGCGTGCACGGCTGTTGTTAGCGTAACAAGACAGTTCTATGGCCTTTCCTATGGAAATGAGGCGTTGGGTTTTTATGCCGCCGTTGCCACTCCGACTGCCGTAATTCAGGCTCTCGTATCTTATCTATATGCCCCCCTGCTTGGACCTATTTCGGCAATGTGGCGAGAAAACGAAACTCACCGATTACGCTTAGTATTTATTAAGATGCTCGTTTCCGTATTCGTTTTGACGGCGATGTGTGCCATGGCTAGTGCTTTCATAGGCGAACCTGTGCTTACTGCTATTTATGGCAAAGAAGTTGGCCTTCACTCAGATTATCTTCCGTTGGCACTCGTTGCTACCGCATTCACTGGTTTGAACTTTTTCACTATTGATGTCTTTATTGCATTTGGGAAACCGATTATTGGCACGATTTCTGGTGCCGCTTCGTTAGCGTTGGCCGTGTTTCTTTCTCGTTATTGTTTTGTGAATCCGGTATTTGCTTCTGATGCAAATGTCATCAATATCATTATCTTGGTGGCATACGGTTTTGGATTATTATTTTCCTTCCTTTGTATAATTAACCTATTAAATCGGAAGGCGAAGCAATCTGTCACATCCGAACTGTAAATTCGCTCTCCTTGTTTCGATAGGGTTTTTCAGTTCGACTTGGGCTGTTTGATTGATATTCTGTACTGAGGATTCAGATGATGCATGAATTAAGAGCGCTGGTTATCATCCCAGCTTTTAATGAAGAGGCGAACATTTTAGATACGGTTTCTTCTGTGGAGGAAGCTGGATACGATTATGTAGTTATTAACGATGGCTCCACTGATGACACTTTGCGTGTTTGTCGCGATGCGGGGGTTAATGTCCTGGATTTACCGCAGAATCTTGGCATTGGAGGCGCGGTTCAAGCCGGACATAAATATGCCAAACGCTTTGGCTATGATGTAGACATCCAAGTTGATGGTGATGGGCAGCATGACGCCCATTACATATCGCGCTTGCTTGATGAAATAAATAATGGGTCTGATTTAGTTATCGGATCGCGATTTCTTGAGGAATCTGAAGGCTTCAAGTCAACCTTCTTGAGGCGTCTTGGAATTAGATGGCTCTCTGCGGTAATTCATCTTACAACTCACGTTCGTGTTAGCGACCCCACTTCTGGTTTTCGCGCATGTGGATCTAAGGCCATAGATCTGTTCTGTAAAAAATATCCCGTAGACTATCCGGAGCCGGATTCTGCTGTTGCGGCTATGGTTAAGGGCCTTCGCGTTACAGAAGTGCCTGTCGTAATGAAAGAACGACAGGGGGGAAAGTCGTCAATTTCTGGTTTTAGTAGCATTTATTACATGATAAAGGTTACTTTGGCGATTATCATCTCTTCATTCTCGAATTAGGACGGGTTGTTATGCATATTTCCTTACACTTTGGTGTCATTACTGCTTGTTTAGTTTTGCTTTGTTTTGTGCTGCGTCTTGTATTAAAGGATAGCCTTCAGCTCAAGTATTCACTTCTTTGGATTGTTCTTGCATTGGTTTTGTTGGTATGCGGCCTCTTTCCGCAACCTCTTTACTTCATTTCAAGTTTATTTGGTTTTCAGACTCCAGCCAATTTTGTTTTTGTCTTAGGGTTTTTATTTTTGATATGCATTGTTCTTTCTATGGCATGTCTGTCAAGTAAACAATCTTCTGCAATTGCTAACTTAACTCAACGAATTGCATTGCTTGAAAAAGAGCTTGAATCAAAAAATAGGGAGTAATGCCATGTGCTTGGCAAAAGATCATACATTTGTATTGTGCGCATACGGCGAGTCTCCGTACTTGTCTGACTGTTTAGATTCTTTAGTGAACCAAAGCACCCGAAGTAATATCCTTATATCGACGTCAACTCCTAATTCCTATATTGATCGTATAGCGTCTAATTATTCGATTCCGGTAATTGTTAACGAGGGGTCGCCTAGCATATCTCATGACTGGAATTGTGCTATTGCGAATTCAAATACAAAGCTTGTGACTATAGCTCATCAGGATGATATCTATAGCTCTAGTTATACGGAAACTATGCTGCGGACTATGAAAGAAGCGGATCGACCTTTAATCTTCTTTTCTAATTATGGTGAGATAAGAAATGGCGTATATGAAGAAAACCTCCTTATTCTGAAAATTAAGAGAATTTTACTTCGTAAGTTTGCTCGCCACGGCGCTCTTTCATCGGTTAAGGATAAAAGGGATATCCTGAGGTTCGGTTCCGCCATCTGCTGTCCTTCTGTGACATTTAATCTAAGCATCTTACAGACACCGTTATTTATGACAGACATGAAATGTGACTTGGACTGGGAGGCATGGGAAAGATTCTCGAAAATCGACGGATCTTTCGTTTATTCTCCCGAGGTTTTAATGTTTCATCGAATTCATGAAGGCTCTGAGACCACGGCGTTGATTAAAGATGATACAAGGAGGTCGGAGGATGAAACTATGCTTCAAAAATTCTGGCCCAAGTGGTTTGCTCCAATAGTCTGTAGCCTGTATTCGCTTAGCATGAGAAGCAATTCTTTATGACGCTGCAACAATGCCGGCGTAAGTTGAACATTTATCGAGACGGAGTTGTAGAGTTATGAATCTAGATACCTTTACTGGTCATCTGAAACTATCTGATAGTTATCGAAAAGCTCTGACGTTTATCGTTTATCCACTTATAGCTGCACTCTCTCTTTGCTTGGGATTTTTCTACTATTGCGCCTTTAAAGCCAGCGCTATCGGATTGCCTGGGCTATGGCTCTCGGCTCTGCCCTTAATCGCCTGCTTGTTCGTTGGTGTCCTATTATTAATTAAAGAGCAGCACAATCCCGCAATTTGCTTTGTGGTGATTGGTGTGCCCGCTGTAACTGCTTTTGGCCTTTTCATGCTGCCCGCTAATGTTCCAGACGAGGCTTCTCATATTTGGCAGGCGGCCGCCTTATTGTCTCGTAACGGCAATGGCTTTGATGTTGTCTCTTGCTTCCAATTGGGTCAGTTTCCTTCATCGTACGCAGATTATTTTAATGCAATGACTCAGCCTACCGATTGGTCTAGCGTCTTTGTGTGCCATACGTATTTGGGGAGCTATTACCCTCATCTTTATTTAATTCCGGGAGTAATTCTAGGATTTGCGCAGCAAACGGGTTTCAATGCCTTTGTGGCCCTTTCAGTTTCGCGCGTGTGCGCTGGATTAATATATTGCTTCGCGGCTTATTGGATAATCAAACTGATGCCAGTTGGTAAAAATGCTGTTTTGATTTTTTTACTAAATCCCATTTTATTGCAGCAGGAAGCGTCTGTTTCGGCTGATTCTGTCGCAAACATTGTTGCCATTTTGTACGTTGCTGTAGTTGTTAAGATTTATGCGGACTCGTTGTACTCATATCGATCTCTGCTGGCGTTAATACTGCTATCCGTTTTACTGCTTCTTTCAAAGATAATGTTTTTCCCGTTGGTACTCTTGAATCTTATTCACTGGAAAAAACTTAAAGGAACAGACAGCTATATAAAGTTCATCTTTTCCTTCTTTGCGATAGCTTTTGTTGCGAGCTGTGCGTTCGTGTCTCTTTATCATGGTAGTTTCATGCCAGATTCTTTTGATTTGATGCGAGCGCCGCTGCATTGCGCAAAGGTCTTTATTAAGTCTATTTGGGAGATGGGGCCATTCTGGTTTCAATCCTATGCAGGTTACAATCTTGGCGCTCTTTCGATTAATGTTTGGCCATTTTGTTTTTGGCTTTACATCATTCTTCAGTCCGTTGTTCTGTTTTATAACGATGAGAATAATAAAAAATTATTCTGCAGTACGGATCGCTTTGTAATGATTGCTGTTGTATTCGTCAATTTCTTCCTGATTGTTATGACGATGAGGAACTGGACTCTTACTGTTGATAAGCGTGAAGATATTATCATGGGGGTCCAAGGACGATATTTATTCCCACTGGTCCTTCCGGTTCTGTTGAATATCTTGCGACCGATAAAATCAAGTTCTGAAGGACATGTCTTGCTTGGTTCTTCATTGATAATGAGTACTATTCTATTTGTTGACTTTATTTCAATTCTTTCTGCGTTTTAGGAGTTAGTGTTTCATGTTGAACCTTCTTGAGGGCATTGGTTACACCGTTAAAGAAGAGGGCTTTTATAACGTCCCCAAGAAGGTCTCCCATGTACTCTCAATGCATAGGCCTCGATTTGATTTTGGCTCTCGCCAAGACAATTCTTTTTTTGATGTTATTTTTATTAATGGATGTGATTATTCCGTTCCGCATCCTATTAGGTACCGTGTCGATCATCAGATTGAGGAACTTGAGGCTGCCGGCTTAACGGTCCAAAAGGTTAATGCCTGGGAGATGGAAAAGGATATTCTTAGGCATGCGCGTACTTTTATTATTTTCCGTTGTCCCCTAAGTGATGAAGTTGAATCTTTAATTAGGCAGGCAAAAAAACTCAATAAGCGTGTTATTTATGACATTGATGATTTGGTTATCGACACTGCTTATACCGATTCTATTCCGTTCGTTAATGCAATGACTGCTCATGATAAGTCTTGCTATGACGATGGAGTCAGGCGAATGGGTGAAACACTGAAGCTTTGCGATTGCGCTATCACTACTACTGAGGGTATGGCGGAAGAACTAAAAAAATATGTTCCCAGGGTCTATATAAATAGAAATGTAGCATCTGAATCGATGATTGATTATTCGAATATTGCTATCTATCGTCGAGATGTACTCCCCAGCTTGCAAAGCTCAAGCGTCTTGCCCGAGGATAGGGTTCCCTATAAGCGAGCGGTTGAGCGAAGGGATGAAAAACAGAAAACTCAGGAAATCAGAATCGGCTATTTTAGCGGAAGCATTACCCATAATGCAGATTTCAATTCAGTGCTCCCAGCATTATCTAAGGTAATGGAGACTCATCACAACGTCACCCTGATGGTGGGCGGGGAACTCGATGTTCCTGATGACTTGATGCCATTTTCTGAACGTATTGTCACGTTCCCATTTTGCGATTGGCGTCGGCTTCCAAATTATATAGCTTCCTGTGATATCAATATCGCTCCTTTGGAGAATACTCTATTCAATCGAGCTAAATCCGAGAATAAATGGATTGAATCATCGCTTGTTAAGGTTCCTACGGTTGCTAGCAATGTTGGCGCCTTTAAGAAGATGATTCAGGATGGCGTTACTGGATTTCTCTGCGATTGTGTTGAGGACTGGTGTGCTGCCCTCAATCGTCTGATATTAGATTCTGATCTTAGGAAGAGCGTCGGCGAATCTGCATATTTATACTGCCATGAGCACTGCACTACTGTTTCGGCTGCTAAAGCAATCCGAGATATTATTGTAAAAGAACAATCTCCCAATCTCGCAATGGTCATGCCGAGCGTGAATACTAGCGGTGGTGTCTTAGTCGCCCTTAGGCATCTGTGCATTCTTCAAGACGCTGGCGTTGATGTATTGTTGCTTAATACTGATGATTCAACAAAGTGGCTTGAAGTTTCCGGACATCGTATTCCTGTTCTTAATCGTGTCGTTCCTAGCGGTAAGCTCGATAAATGTCCTTTGTCGGGTGCAATTGATACCGCAGTTGCAACCCTTTGGGACACTCTTGATTTTGTTAGGCGCTATCCACGTATTGGTAAGAAAAAGTACTTGGTCCAGAATCTGGAGACCGATTTTTATCTTCCAGGAGATAGACTGCGCCTTCAAGCAAATGCCACGTATTTGAATAATGATATTGACTATTTGACAATTTCGCCTTGGTGTGAGGAATGGCTTCAGGACAGGTTCGGTCAGGATTGTAAGTCTGTGCCAAACGGACTTGACCTTGCTGCGTTCCCTCATTCTGTGCGCGATTTTTCTTTGCCCAAAATTAGGATTCTAATTGAGGGGGATTGCGGTTCTGATTATAAAAATGTTGATGAAGCTTTCAGGGTAGTGGAAAGGCTTGACTCTGAAAGATATGAGATTTGGTACATGAACTACACTGGTAAAAAGAAGCCTTGGTACCGTATTGATAATTTCCTCGGTAGAGTACCGCATGATCAAATATCAGACATCTATAACCAGTGTCATATTTTATTGAAGACAAGCATTCTCGAAAGTTTTTCATATCCCCCGCTGGAGATGATGGCGACCGGCGGCTTTGTTGTTGCTGTTCCCAATGGAGGTAATGCAGAGTTCCTTCGCGACGGATTGAATTGCTTGCTTTATGACCGGGGAGATATTGATGCTGCGGTGAGCTGCATTAATCGCATCGTTAATGATCACGGTCTTCGTAAGACGCTGTATGACGGGGGATTGAAGACTGCGGAGGAGAGGGACTGGTCAAAACTGACGGATAGAGTCGTTCGCCTATATGACTGATACTATAGTTTTAATGTGATGGATGCATACTTGCGGCAACGTAGACCTTTAAGTTGACGTTGCCGCAAGCATGCAATGTCTGGCTGCTTTATTTTTTAAGGAGTTATGTTATGAAAGGCATCATCCTCGCCGGCGGGTCCGGCACGCGCCTGTACCCGCTCACGCTCGTGACCTCCAAGCAGCTGCTGCCGGTCTACGACAAGCCCATGATCTACTACCCGCTGTCCACCCTCATGCTGGCGGGCATCCGGGACATCCTGGTCATCTCCACGCCGACGGACCTGCCCAACTTCGAGCGCCTGCTCGGGGACGGCTCGCGCTACGGCGTGAACCTCTCCTACGCCGAGCAGCCCTCGCCGGACGGCCTGGCGCAGGCCTTCACCATCGGCGAGAAGTTCATCGCCGGCGAGCCGTGCGCCCTCGTGCTGGGCGACAACATCTTCTACGGCAACGGCCTGTCGCGCCACCTGACGCGCGCCGTCCAGAACGCCGAGTCGGGCCGGGCCACGGTCTTCGGCTACCACGTGGACGACCCCGAGCGCTTCGGCGTCGTGGAGTTCGACCGCGGGGGGAGGGCCGTCTCCATCGAGGAGAAGCCCGCCGAGCCCAAGAGCTCCTACGCCGTGACCGGACTGTACTTCTACCCGGGCGACGTTGCCGCCAAGGCCCATAAGGTCGTGCCCTCCGCGCGCGGCGAGCTGGAGATCACCACGCTCAACCAGATGTACCTGGAGGAGGGGACGCTCTCCGTCGTCACCCTGGGCCGCGGCTACGCGTGGCTGGACACCGGCACCATGGAGAGCCTGCACGAGGCCGCGGAGTTCGTCCGCGCCGTGGAGCACTCCCAGGACCTTCCCGTGTCCGTGCCCGAGGAGATCGCCTGGGAGAACGGCTGGATCGACACCGCCGAGCTCGAGGAGGCCGCGAAGGCCTACGGCAAGTCGGTCTACGGGCAGCACCTCAAGAAGGTCGCCGCCGGCGAGATCGTCAACAGCCCGCGCGAGTACTAGCACCGTCTTGCTTTCTTTTGGGGGTCACCGTTTATCTGGTGGCCCCTTTCGTTATGATTATGTTGACCGCAAAGATAATATGATTGGGAGTGGATGTGTTAAGCGTCTACTTTGGCGATATGCCAGAAGCGATTTACAACACAGCGACATATTTCAAAAACTCTTATCGGTCTTCTTGGATCACGGACCCTTATGCGGTTTCGATCATTAAAGATGTCGATCGATCGGATGTTGTCTCCGAAAATGTCATTGAAAGCCCCGTGCTTGGGTCTATCTCTCCACTTCAACTTTCTGGTGGCGTGAAAACGTTGCTGCTCATGAGGTTCGATCGAAAGCATATTTATAATGCTTCGACCTGTGGCGATAACTGCGCTAAGTGGATTCTCGACATGGCGAAGGACCGCAAGCTCGTTATCAACCTCTATCACGTGATGGACTTTGGTCGCGAGGATTTTAAAATCAAAGTCGTGAACAGCGGACGCATTGCCCATAACATGGCCGAGCTGATTCATGAGTCGATTCCGTATCTGTAGGTGCTGCTTATGAACGGTTCGCATCTCGTTAAGATTTCCCGCCGCAGGGGAACAAAATATACCTTCACCATTAAGCGGAATATCACTATCGTACGTGGCGATAGCGGCACGGGGAAGACGACGCTGTTCGATATGGTCGCTGACTACATGCGCATGGGCGAGCAGTCTGGCGTTTCCTTGCAATGCGATTGTCCCTGTGTTGCCCTGACCGATTATGACTGGAGAAACCAGCTTTCGTCTGTCCATGATTCGATCGTATTCGTCGATGAGGGATTAAAGGAGATCCATTCCGATGAATTCGCTCATTATGTGTTGTATTCCTCGAACTACTTCGTGCTGATCTCAAGGGCTGACTTTCCCAATCTTCCGTATAGCGTGGATGAGATTTACAAGATTAAAACGAGTGGAAAATACCACTCCTTCGTACCCATTTATCAAGATCGAGGGAATCACCGATATGCTCTTTCCCGGTCGGCGCCAAAACAGGACTTTTCTATTCTTCTATGCGAGGACAGTAAGTCTGGTTTTCAGTTCTTTGAACGGCATTTCGCTGACAGTGAGCTTACCTGTGCTTCGGCTATGACGAACAGCGCGATTTTGGGGTGGTTGGATCAGCATCTCAACGATCGCGTGTTTGTTGTCGCGGATGGAGCAGCATTTGGGTGCTATGCGGACCGTGCCCTTAAACTCCAGGACATTCGCCGCGATGCAGTAACGGTTTGTCTTCCCGAGTCGTTCGAGTGGCTTCTGCTGAGCTCTGGCGTAATTTCTGGGCTTGATGCTAAGTCGGTGCTGGAAGCCCCGGAAGCGTTTGCAGACAGTGAGAAGTTTAAAAGCTGGGAGGACTTCTTCTATAAGTATTTGCGCGAAACAACTGGGGGTTCGGTTTTTCAGTACGATAAAGACTGCATTCCGGAGGCGTTTTGTACGGGAAGTAATTCTGCGAAGGTCATGGCTCTTATTGCATGCCGAAATGTCCGATAGTTTTTGTTGAATAGTGCCGCTCCATACCCGAGGAGATCCACGGCTCTGGTCGCGTATTGGTAGGTGATAATGGAAGCTATATTAAGGCGAGACGGTTTGTCTCTCGAGCTCCTTTCCTCACTATCCTATAAAAGTGAGCTGGGCATTTCGCTTAAGAAGAATCTTCACTATTTCAATCGTGATGAGCTGCTGGATGAATTGAATCGTGTCCGTAAATGGTATACATCCCTGGGCGTTCTTGCTGACCTGCCCGTCGACTATCGAATTAAAAGTGCTCAGTCGATTTCATTCAAATATGATCGCTATTATCCCGATCACCAAGTTCGAAAAGTCTTTAATGACTTGCTTGGCTTTCGTTCGATGGTCGATTCCTACGATGACATTCTCGGTGCTGAGGAGGCATGTCTGAAGGTCGTTGATTTGTCTTGTGGCAAGTCTGTCGACGACGGCTACAGGGGCGTTCACGTGTATTTCACCCGCAAGCCTGGGTACTACCCAGTGGAGATTCAGTACAATACGTATTACGATAGGCAGATCAATAACTGGCTTCATAAACATGTCTATAAACGTTTCGATAATCCCGATATTGGATTCGAGCTTCGTTTGGCATACGAAAGAGGCTATATCCATAGTGAGGATGATTTTGTTAGGAGGTTAGACGATGTGTTATCTGGTTGCTAAGTGGTTTTCGAAAGAGGGCTCGCTTGCGCTGAGTGCAAAGCCAGGACAGGATCTGATTGACTTCATTGATAAAGTTGAGGCACGGTTCGGTTCCACCGATCTCCAGTTAGTTACAATTAGTCGTCCCTCTGCATATGGCGAATATGAGCCTTATGAGTTTGTTGACTCGGAAAATGAATTAATCGATAAGCTGGAAAAGCAAGCTGCTGCGTAAACATGTAATGAGGAGTTTCATGTCTGAGATTTTTGAACCTAAGAACATCATCGTCACGGGCGGCTGCGGCTTCATCGGCAGCAACTTCGTGCACTACGTCGTGAACAACCATCCGGACGTCCACGTCACCGTCCTGGACAAGCTGACCTACGCCGGCAACCCCGAGAACATCGCCGGGCTGCCCTCGGACCGCGTGGAGCTCGTCGTGGGCGACATCTGCGACGCGGAGCTGCTGGACAGGATCGTCCCGGGCCACGACGCCATCGTGCACTACGCCGCAGAGAGCCACAACGACAACTCCATCGCCGACCCCGAGCCGTTCCTGCGCACCAACGTGGAGGGCACTTTCCGCCTGCTGGAGGCCGTCCGCAAGTACGGCATCCGCTACCACCACGTCTCCACCGACGAGGTCTACGGCGACCTGGCGCTCGACGACCCGGCGAAGTTCACCGAGGAGACGCCGTATCACCCGAGCAGCCCGTACTCGAGCACCAAGGCGTCCTCTGACATGCTGGTCCGCGCCTGGACCCGCACCTACGGCCTGCGCACCACGATCTCCAACTGCTCCAACAACTACGGCCCCTACCAGCACGTGGAGAAGTTCATCCCCAGGCAGATAACGAACATCATCGACGGCGTCCGCCCCAAGCTCTACGGGAAGGGCGAGAACGTCCGCGACTGGATCCACACCGAGGACCACTCCTCTGCCGTCTGGGACATCCTCACGAAGGGCCGCATGGGGGAGACCTACCTCATCGGCGCCGACGGGGAGAAGAACAACATCACCGTGCTGCGCATGATCCTGGAGGCCATGGGCCGCGACCCCGAGGACTTCGACTGGGTCGCCGACCGCCCCGGCCACGACCGCCGCTACGCCATCGACAGCACGAAGCTCCAGCGCGAGCTGGGCTGGAGGCCGGCGCACACCGACTTCGCCGGGGGCCTCAAGGCCACCATCGACTGGTACGTCGCCAACGAGTCCTGGTGGCGCCCGGCCAAGGAGGCCACCGAGGCCAGGTATAAGGCGCAGGGCCAGTAGGCCGCACCCCGGCGAACCGCACCGCGGGGCGCCCGCGCGGGGCCGCAGGGCATGGGGATGATCCTGCGTCCCCGCGCGGGCGCCCCGGTTTCCCAACCTCTTCGATAGGAGCTTTTCCCACATGGCTGACATCGCATTCGAGAAGGACCTCTCCGTCGCCGAGACCGGCATCGAGGGCCTCAAGGTAGTCGACCTCGCCGTCCACGGCGACTCGCGCGGCTGGTTCAAGGAGAACTGGCAGCGCGCCAAGATGACCGCCCTGGGCATCCCCGATCTCAGGGTCGTCCAGAACAACATCTCCTATAACGACAGCCGCGGCGTCACCCGCGGCATCCACGCGGAGCCCTGGGACAAGTTCATCTCCGTGGCCCGCGGCTCGGTCTTCGGCGCCTGGGTGGACCTGCGCGAGGGCAGCGAGACCTTCGGCAAGGTCTACACCTGCACGCTCGACCCGTCCAAGTCCATCTACGTCCCGCGCGGCGTGGGTAACTCCTTCCAGGCGCTCGAAGACGGCACCGCCTACACCTACCTGGTGGACGCCCACTGGTCGCTGGAGCTCAAGAGGACCTACACCTTCGTGAACCTCGCCGACCCCGAGCTCGCCATCGAGTGGCCGATCCCGCTGGCCGAGGCCACCGTCTCCGAGGCCGACCTCAACCACCCGATGCTGAAGGACGTCGTCCCCATGGCTCCCAGGCGCACCCTCGTCACCGGCTGCAACGGCCAGCTGGGCCACGCGGTCCGCGCGCTGGCGGAGGAGCGCGGCGTCGCCAAGGACTTCGACTTCTGCGACATCGACACCTTCGACATGTCCGACCCGGACGCCTACACACAGTACGACTGGTCGCTCTACGGCACCGTGATCAACTGCGGTGCCTACACGGCCGTGGATAAAGCGGAGACCCCCGAGGGCCGTGTCATCGCCTGGAAGGCCAACGCGACCGGCCCGGCGCTCCTCGCCCGCACCTGCGCCGAGCACGGCATCACGCTCGTGCACGTCTCCTCCGACTACGTCTTTGACGGCACCGCCGAGGTCCATGACGAGGACGAGCCCCTCAGCCCGCTTTCCGTCTACGGCCAGACCAAGGCCGCGGGCGACATCGCCGTGGCCGGGTGCCCCCGCCACTACATCATGCGCTCCAGCTGGGTCATCGGCGAGGGCCACAACTTCGTGAAGACCATGAAGGGGCTCTCCGACCGCGTGGCCGACCCCGAGGACGGGCTCACGCAGGTCACCGTCGTGGACGACCAGCTGGGACGCCTGACCTTCACGCGCGACATGGCCGAGGCCATCTTCCACGTGCTGGGGACGCACGCCCCCTACGGCACCTACGACTGCACGGGCTCCGGCGCCGTCAAGTCCTGGGCCGACATCGCCCGCGCCGTCTTCGAGGCGGCCAACGGCAACGGCGAGAAGGTCTTGCCGGTTTCGACCGCCGACTACTACGCGAACGCCGCGGGCCCCATCGCCCCGCGCCCGGTCCACTCCGCTCTCGACCTGTCCAGGCTCGAGTCGGTCGGCTTCCACATGCCCGACTGGGAGGAAGAGCTGGGGGAGTACCTCAAGACGCTCTAGCCGCTATTAACTTTTCGAGAGTAAAAGCCGCCGTTCTTTAACGGCGGCTTTTCTTGTTGGTGGCTATCTGCGCAGTGGTGCCAATAGTATTTTGCGGAAGATCTACCTCTCGCTTGGCTTGGAAGTAGGGTGGCCGGGCTGGTCATCGTAGGCGTATTTGCTGTACACGTTGACCTCCCACTGCTTTTTCTCAACCTTTGCCACAGAATCCAGGATGAATCCGGTCGCAAGGCTCAGTCCGCACAGGAACATAAACGAGGCGGCGAGCATGGCGGTGGGGAAGCGCGGGACCAGGCCGGTCTGAAAGTACTCAACAAAGATAGGAATGCCCAAAGCCAGGCCGATAATCGCGAATAAAAGCGCAACCAGACTGAAGAACTTCAGCGGGCGGTAGTCCTTGAACAGCGTGCCGATCATCGTAACGACTTTAATGCCGTCGCTCACGGTATTGAGCTTGGACTCGGAGCCTTCCGGACGGTCGCGGTACTCGATGGGTACATCTTTGATGCGCCAGCGGTGGTCGACGGCGTGAATCGAGAGCTCGGTTTCGATCTGAAAGCCCTCGGAAAGCACGGGGAAGGTTTTAACGAACGGGCGGCTCATGGCGCGGTAGCCGGTCATGACGTCATCGAAGCTGTAACCATAGATCCACTTGATCATGGCGCGGACCAGATTGTTGCCAAAGCCGTGGAAGGCACGCTTGTTTTCCTCGGCGTAGGTGCCGTTGGAAAGGCGATCGCCTACGGTCATGTCGGCCGTGCCGCTGAGGATAGGCTCGCAGAGGGCTTTGGCCGCCTCGGCGGGGTAGGTGTCGTCTCCGTCGACCATCAGGTAGCAATCGGCGTCGATATCGCGAAACATCTGGCGGCACACGTTGCCCTTTCCCTGACGGGGCTCAAAGCGGACCGTGGCGCCGTGCTCGGTGGCGATGCGTGAGGTATCGTCCGACGAGTTGTTGTCATAGACATAGACCGTCGCCTGCGGAAGCTCGCGGTGAAAGTCGTCGATGACTTTGCCGATCGTGAGCGCTTCGTTGTAGCAGGGGATGATGACGGCGATGGAATCAGAATTCACTCAATGCTCCTTATACATTCAATCCTTGAAAGTATAGCCGTTTGGGCTTGGCATCCTAAGATGTGGGTTAGTTCTCCAGTTTTGTTGCGCGAATCGTTTGCATGGCCGTCGGGTCTATACTGTTCGTTTGTCAACGATTACGAGTAAAGGAGTTGCATCCGTGTCGGATCAGACAAAGCAACAAGAAACTCGCAGTCTGCCTGCGACGTTTGCTAAGAACGAATTTGAGAAGGACGCGTTTATCCTTCGTCAGCTGGTTACCAAGGATTTTAAGATCAAGTATCGCCGTAGCGTTCTGGGCGTCGCATGGTCGGTGCTCAACCCGCTGCTGATGATGATCGTCATGGCCATCGTGTTCTCGACGATTTTCGCCCAGGGCCGCAATGGCTCAATTACGCCCGAGATGTACCCGCTGTACTTGATCGTGGGTAACGTCACCTTTGCCGTCATGTCCGAGTCCACGAACCAGGCCCTGACGTCGATCGTGGGTGCTGCCCCGCTGCTCAAGAAGGTTAAGGTGCACCGCTGGGTCTTCCCAGTACAGAAGGTGCTCTTCTCGCTGGTTAACTTTGCCTTCTCGCTGGTCGCCGTTGCCATCGTTATGCTGTGGTTCCACGTTATGCCTTCTTGGCACCTGATTCTGTTGCCGGTCTGCCTACTGCTGCTTATGTGCTTCTGCATGGGCCTGGGCATGATGCTCTCCGCCCTCACGGTCTTCTTCCGCGATGTCATGCATCTGTGGAGCGTCGTCATTACGGCGTGGACTTACATCACGCCTATTTTCTGGACGACCGACTTCGTTGCGCAAATGCCGCATCTCGTGCGCATTCTGGTCTATGCGAACCCCATGTATAACTACCTGCAGTTTATGCGCGATATCTTCCTGTTCCAGACTACGCCCTCGCTTATGACGTTTGGTATGTGCGTCGCTTGGGCGGTTCTTGCGCTTGTTATTGGCTACACCGTGTTCCATAAATCCGAGCGCAAGTTCATCCTCTACATCTAAGGAGTGCTGTGATGACTGAATCTGTTGTTGATTACAGCGAGCAGCCTCTGGCTGTCGAGGTCGACGACGTCACCATGATCTTTAACATGGCGTCCGAGTCGCTGACCAACCTCAAGGAGTACTTCATCAAGCTTGCCAAGCACGAGCTGTTCTTTGAGGAGTTTAGAGCGCTTAAGCACATCTCGTTCGATATTCATCGCGGCGAAGTTGTCGGTCTGGTTGGCACCAATGGTTCCGGTAAGTCTACGATGCTCAAGATTATCGCCGGTGTGCTTGAGCCTAGCGAGGGCAGCGTTAAGGTGCACGGTAACATTGCGCCGCTGATTGAGCTTGGTGCCGGTTTTGACCCCGAGTTGACCGCCCGCGAGAACATCTATCTGAACGGCGCCCTGCTCGGCTATACCAAGGAGTTCATCGACGCCAACTTTGACGGCATTATTGAGTTCGCTGAGCTTCAGAACTTTGTCGATATGCCGCTTAAGAACTTCTCCTCGGGCATGGTGGCGCGTATCGCCTTTGCAATCGCGACGATTACCGAGCCCGATATTCTTATCGTTGACGAGACGCTGTCCGTCGGTGATGTGTTCTTCCAGCAGAAGTGTGAGGCTCGCATTCAGCACTTTATCCAGAGCGGTGACGTGACGGTTCTGTTCGTTTCGCACTCCATGGAGCAGGTTGAGCGCATCTGCCAGCGTGCCGTTTGGATTGAGAAGGGTGACCTTCGCATGGACGGCCCGGTCGATGAGGTCTGCAAGGCGTATCGCGAGCAGTTCAACTAGGTTATAATTACTTGCGCCCGACAGGCTTGCGCTTGCTTGGGCGTGTGGTTATTTGCTCCATTAGCTCAGTTGGATAGAGCAGGGGACTTCTAATCCCAAGGTCGACGGTTCGAATCCGCCATGGAGCACCATCGTTTATTAAGCCCGGACCGCTTGGTGGTCTGGGCTTTTTTCATCTTGTATGCTGCTGAAGCCGAGCGCGAACAAGCCGCTGCTGTTTGTTGGGGTTGGCATTTTACTTTTCCAGATGCTCTTTCAGCAGCTCCAGCGCGTGGGCGTAGCCCTGGAGGCCTTCGCCGGTGATGGTGGCGAAGCAGGCTAGGCGTGCATAGCTC
The DNA here is from genome assembly GCF_040092405.1 of Collinsella sp. CLA-ER-H2. Taxonomy (NCBI): domain Bacteria; kingdom Bacillati; phylum Actinomycetota; class Coriobacteriia; order Coriobacteriales; family Coriobacteriaceae; genus Collinsella; species Collinsella sp. CLA-ER-H2. The sequence continues at coordinate 139,344 of NZ_JBBNLO010000001.1, read as the reverse complement.
ACCTGGCGGAAGTCCTCGCGCGTCTCTACGGCGCTGATGTGCACCTCGACGGCAGGGATGGCGACGGCCTTGAGGGCGTCAAGGATTGCCACGCTGGTGTGCGTGTAGGCTGCCGGGTTGATGACGATGCCGTCGACCTTGCCGTAGGCCTCCTGGATCTTGTCGACGATGCTGCCCTCGTGGTTGGACTGGAAGACATCGACCTCGTCAAAGCCCTGTGCGGCGCCCACTTCCTGGCAGATCTGCACTAAGCGGTCGTAGTTGTCGCTGCCATAGATGCCCGGCTCGCGAATGCCGAGCATGTTGAGGTTGGGGCCGTTGATGACGAGTGCTTTCATGGTTGCTTCCTTTGGAGTTGGTCGACTTGGAGAGGAGGAATGAAAAACCACCACAAAGGTGCCTGTCCCCTTTGTGGTGGTTTTTGTTAGAGAGCGGGTGGGAGGGTGTCGAGGACGGCGCGGGCGGTGTTGGCGGCGCAGTCGCGTGAGTCGATGATGTAGTCGGCCCAGGCGCGGTAGCGCGGCATGCGCTGCTCGGCGAGCTTATCGATGCCATCGCGGGCGGTGATAGGGCGTCCCTTATGGGCGAGTTCGTCGAGCTTGCGGTTGAGCATCACGATCTGGCTGTTCTGGTGCAGCAGCGGGTAGTTCTCGTCTCGCGTGACCACGCCGCCGCCCGTGGAGAGCACCAGGCCGCTGCGCTTGGAGATGTCGGCCAGCTCCGCCGTCTCCTGCTCGCGGAAGGCCGCCTCGCCGCGCTCGACGATAAAGTCGGCGCAAGGCATCCCCAGGCGCTCCTCGAGGGCGCGATCGAGGTCGATGTGCTCGTGGCCCGTGAGCTGGGCGATCTGCTCGCCTACACGGGTCTTGCCCGAACCCGGCATGCCAATCAGCGCGATATTCTGCTCGCGGTGGGACAGCCGCTCCGCCACATCCAGGATGCGCTCGCGCGGTGTAATCTGACCGGTGTAGCGCTCGACAGCTTGTGCTGCTTGTGCCACAAGCATGAGCAAGCCGCCGATGCAGGGGATGCCGTGGCGCTCGGCCTCGAGCATCAGACCCGTACGGGCGGGGTTGTAGACAATGTCGATGACGCCCTCGAGCGCATCGAGTCCCTCGAGCGTGCAGGGAGCGTCGGGGCAGTGGGGGAACATACCGGCGGGCGTGCAGTTGACGAGCAGCGCGGCATCGGATTGCTGCGCGATGTTGTCGTAATTGACCTCGCTCGTGCGACCCACGGGTACGACGATGGCTCCCAGATCGCCGAGCACCATGCTGGCCGTAGTGCCAGCGCCACCGGTGGCACCGAGCACGAGGGCTTTTTTGCCGGCAACCTCAACGCCCAGCTCCTCGACAAGGCACTGAAAACCGAAATAGTCAGTGTTGTCGCCGCGCAAGCGGCCGTCGGGCAGGCGTGTGATGGTGTTGACGTTGCCCATGCGCTCGGCCAGGGGACTCAACTCGTCCAGGTATTCCATGACGGCGCGCTTGTAGGGGATGGTCACGTTGGTGCCTTCCCATTCGTCGCCGGTCATAAAGGTCTGGAGGTCCTCGGGCTCGCGCTCAAAACGCACATACTCCAGCCCTGCGAGCTCCTTGTAGATGGTCGGGGTGTAGCTGTGGCCCAGCACGCGGCCCAGCACGCCGTAGGGGCGGGTTGCAGTGACATCGGCCATCTAGAGCACCTCCGTGTAGCTGCCAAAGTAGGTGAAGCTCTCGCACACGTCGTCGATTGAGTCGAGCAAGTCGTCGAGGGCCTTGCTGCCAAAGGGGCAGTCCAGGTCAAAGTAGAACATAAACTCAAAGTCGTGCCCGGGGATGGGGCGGCTCTCGAGCTTGATGAGGTTAATGTTGAGTGCGTAGAAGCGCTCGAGTACGCGATAGAGCGCGCCCGGCTCGTTGGCCGTGGTGATCATAAGCGAGGTACGGTTGGCACCGGGATAGACGCGCGGCTCGCGGCTGATGACGACAAAGCGCGTGTAGTTGTTGTCCGAGTCCTGGATGTTGGGCTCCAGCACCTCCAAGCCGTAGAGTGCCGCACAGCTGCGCGAGGCGATAGCGGCGACGTCGGTGCGCTCGGAGTTGGCGACCATCTCGGCCGACATGGCGGTGTTGGGGTACTTGGTGGCATGCAGGCCGTGGCCCTCGATAAAGCCGGCGCACTGGGCAATGGCTTGGCCATGGCTGTAGACCTCGCGCACGTCGGCGAGCTTGGTGCCGGGTTTGACGAGCAGGTTGTGATCGATCTTGAGGCGCAGCGAGCGCACGATATGAAAGTCGAACTGTGCGAGCAGGTCGTAGACGGCGTTGACTGAACCGGCGGTTGAGTTTTCGATGGGCAGCACGCCAAACTCGCAAAAGCCGTCGCGTACGGCGCGCATGACGCCCTCAAAGGTCTCAAAGAACGCGATATCGGGCACGTTGAAGAGTTTGCACGCGGCGATCTGGCTGTAGGCGCCTTCGACGCCCTGGCAGGCGACGGTGGCCGTCTGAGGGAAGGGCGTGTCAAAGGCTGTGGCCGTGGCATGGGCCTTTTGCGACACCGTGATGCCCCTGAGCTCGTTGATGTAGCGCTGCTGCTCGGCCTTGCTCATGCTCATGAGGAGGCGGAACAGAGTGATGGTCTGGGCCTCATAGCGCTCGGGTGCGCGGCTGGCGAGATTGTTGAGCTTGGAGCGTTCGCGGGCGGGGTCAAAGACGGCCTTGCCCATCTCGATCTTGGATTTGGCGACTTCGGTGGCAATGTCCATACGCTCGACAAAGCTGTTGAGGAGCGTGGTGTCGATGCCATCGATGGCCTGGCGAATATCGGCAAGGTCCATGGAGGCCCCTTTCATGTGTCGGTGATTTTTCTGGGACGGGGATTAAAAAATCATTAGGTACACAATGATTTTTTAATCCCCGTCCCAGAAAAATCACTGGGTGGGCGTGGGGGCCGGAGTTGGCCCCCGGAGATTTTTAGCGCTGGCCTGCGTCCTCGAGGAGGGCGTCCCAAATCGCGAGGGCGGCGGCCGCCTCGGCTACGGGGACGGCGCGCGGGACGATGCATGGATCGTGGCGGCCGTGGACCGAGAGCTCGGCGTTTTCCATGGCGTCCATGTCCACGGTCTGCTGCTCGCGACCGATGGAGGGCGTAGGCTTCACGGCCATACGCCACATGACTGGTGCACCGGTGGAGATGCCGCCCAGGATGCCGCCGGCGTTGTTGGATTCGACCGCAATCTCGCCGGTCTCGGCATCAACGCGGTACGGATCGTTATTCTCGCTGCCGCGCATGGCGGCTACGGCAAAGCCCATGCCAAACTCCACGCCCTTCACGGCGGGAATGCCAAACGCAATTTGCGCGATGCGGTTCTCGATGCCGTCGAACATGGGGTCGCCGATACCCGCGGGAAGCCCGTAGATGCCGCACTCCACGATGCCGCCGATGCTATCGAGCTCGTCGCGCGCGGCCAGAATTTCCTCGCGCATGCGACCGGCAGCGGCGGCGTCGATGCAGGGCAGGTCGTTCGTAAGGATCGCCTTGCGGTCGGCCTCGCGATAGACCATATCGTCCATCGGCAGGTCGGAGATGCCGCCGATCTGCGCAACGTGCGCCATGACCTTGATGCCACGGGCCTCGAGCGCCTGCAGCGCGATGCCGCCGGCGATGCATAGGGGGGCCGTCAGGCGTCCGGAGAAATGCCCACCGCCGGCGACGTCGTGCATGTTGTGGTACTTCACGCGCGCCGGAAAGTCTGCGTGCCCGGGGCGGGGCTTGCGGCGCAGCTCGGAATAGTCCTTGGAGCGCGTGTTGGTGTTCTCGATGATCGCTGCGATGGGTGCGCCGGTGGTGTGCCCATCGACCACACCGGCAATGATATGCGCGGCGTCGGCCTCACGGCGCTTGGTTGCGGTCTCGTCGCGACCGGGGGCGCGACGGTCCAAAAAGGCCTGCAGCTGCTCCTGGTCAACGGCGATACCAGCAGGAATGCCGTCGAGTGAGCAGCCGATAGCAGGGGAGTGCGACTGGCCAAAGATGCTCAGATGCAAAACGTTGCCAAAGGTCGAGGACATGCTATTCCTCCTCGAGCGTGACCTTGCCGCCCAGCAGGCGGTAGTGGTCAAAGAAATCGGGATAGGACTTGTTGACGGCCTCGGCGCCGTGGATCACGACTTCGCCAGTGGCGCGGCTCGCAGCGATGGCGGCCATCATGGCGATGCGGTGGTCGTTGTGCGAATCGACCTCGCCGCCGGTAAAGGCGTCGACACCCTTGATGATGAGGTCGTCGCCGGCAATGCGCACCTGTGCGCCCAGTGCGGTGAGCTCGCGGGTGGTGGTGGCCAGACGGTCGGATTCCTTGATGCGCAGGCGGGCGCAATCGCGGATGAACGTGCGGCCTTGCGCCAGCGATGCCACGGCAGAGATAACGGGCACCAAGTCGGGGATGTCGTGCGCGCTCATCTCAAAGCCGGCGAGCTTGTCGGACTGCACGGTGGCGGCGTTGGTGGAGCGCACGATGCGGGCGCCAAAGCGCGAGAGCGCGGCAAGCACGTTGCGGTCGCCTTGCGCAGAGCTGAGCGACACGCCCTCGACGGTGATGGGGTCGGTACCGATGGCGCCGGCACACAGCCAAAAGGCGGCGTTGGACCAGTCGCCCTCGACAGCAACGTTGCCTGGAGTGCGGTACGAGCCGCTGTCCACGCGGAAGTTCGTGATCTCGGGCTGGCCGTCCTTGGCGGGGATACGCTCGACGTTGACCTCGACGCCGAAGGCCTTCATGGCCTGGATGGTCAGGTTGATATAGGGGCGGCTCTCGATAAGGCCGGTTACCTGCACGCAGGAGGGCTGGGCCAAAAGCGGGGCTGCCAGCAGCAAGCCGGAGATGTACTGCGAGCTCACATTGCCCGGCAGGATAAAGGTGCCCGGGCGCATGCGGCCGCTTGTCTTGAGCGCGAAGCCGCCCAGACCCTGCAGGTCGCAGCCGGCGGCAATGATCTCGTCGGAGAGCGGGGAGAGGGGGCGTGCGCCCAGGCGGCCCTGGCCCACAAAGGTGGCCTCTGCCCCCAGCGCGCAGGCGACGGGCAGCATAAAGCGGAGCGTGGAGCCGCTCTCGCCGCAGTCGAGCGTGCCGCCCGCAAGTGCCTTGAGCAGGCCAAACTCAATACTCTTCATGGTGGGATGGACTTGGAACCCGTCCTCGACGGTCTCGATGCGGGCACCCAGGGCCGTGAGGCAGCGCACCGTGGCTTCGATATCGGCGCAGGTGGTGTTGCAAGTGACGTGCGTCTCGCCGTTGGCGAGTGCGGCACAGATGATGAGGCGGTGCGCCATCGACTTGGACGCGATGGCGGGAACGGTGCCCTTGAGCGGGGAGGGGGTGATGCGGGCTAGCATACGGATGCGTCTCCCTTCTGGCCGAGGCCCTCGGCAATCAAATCGTGGAAGGTGGAAAGCGGCGTGCGGTCGATGCTGCAACGGCCGATTTCGTGCGGAATTACCAGGTCGATGGTGTCGCCCGCGCGCTTTTTGTCATGGAGCGCCTCGGCAAAGACGGCATCGGCATCTAGGTCGCAGCGGGTCTTGAGGCCGTGGCGGGCGCAGAGCTCCTCAATACGGCCGGGCAGCTCGGCGTCGCATACGCCATGCAGGGCCGCGGCGCGCGTGATGATGCCCATGCCAATCGACACGCAGTTGCCGTGGCCGAGCTCAAAGTGCTCGCAGGCTTCGACGGCGTGCCCCGCGCTGTGTCCAAAGTTTAGGAGCTTGCGCTGATTGGTTTCGCGCTCGTCGGCAACGACCACGGCGCGCTTGATGTCGATATTACGGGCGATGATGATTGCCACACGGGCCACGTCGCGGTTCAGCAGCTCAAGCGTGAGCGGGGTCTTCTCCAGCTCGGCGAAGAGCTCGGGGTCGGCGATCACGGCGTGCTTGACGACCTCGCCGCAGCCGTCGGCGAACTGTTCGGGCGTAAGGGTTGCCAGGCACCCCACGTCGGCGATGACCACGCTCGGCTGCCAAAAGGCGCCGGCTAGGTTCTTGCCAGCTGCCAGGTCGATGGCCGTCTTGCCGCCGACCGACGAATCCACCATGGCGAGCAGGCTTGTGGGAATCTGCACAAACTTGCAGCCGCGCATGTAGGTGGCGGCCACAAAGCCCGCCACGTCGCCCACGACGCCGCCGCCGAGCGCCACGATCACGTCGGAGCGCGAAAGCTCGTGCTCGGCCACAAACTCCAAGATGGCAACGTAGGTCTCGGCGCTCTTATGGGCCTCGCCGGCCTCGAAGGTGCAGATGCTCACCTCGTAGCCTGCGGATTCGAGGCTCTGCTTAACGGGCATCTGGTAGAGGGGGCCTACGTTGGTGTCCGTCACGATGACAGCGCGCGAGCCGCCGGCGGTGGCTCGAACGAGCGGCCCTGCCTGTTCCAGCAAAAAGGTGCCCACGTGTACCTGGTAGGGGCGTGCGGTGTCGATATCGATGGTAATCGCCATAAGCTTCGGTCCTTTCGACCTGGCGTGATGGGTGGTCTAGTGGGAGGCCTCGTCGTCGAGCGCGCGCTTGATGCGGTCGCCCTCGGCAAGGAGGTTCTCCAGATAGCGCTGGTCGCGGTCCTTGAGCGCGCGGCTGTAGGCGCCGAGCGATTCGATCAGATGGTCGATCTCGAAGGCGAGCGCATCGGCGTCGTCGATCATGAGCTCGGACCACATCTGCGGATTGAGGTGCGCCACGCGGGTGAGGTCGCGGTAGCTGCCGGCCGAAAAGCCGTGGTGGACCTGAGCGGTCGGGCTCTTAACATAGGCGTTGGAGACGACGTGCGCGAGCTGGCTCGTAAAGGCGATCACGCGGTCGTGCTCTGCGGCGCTCGTTACGCTGAACTTGCTAAAGCCTAAGGGCCGTACCATCTCGCGCACCTGGCCCAAAAGCTCAAGCTTAAGTGCGTCGTCTACTGCGGGCGGTACAAGCACGAGCGGGGCGCCCTGGAACAGGTTGGCGCGGGAATGCGCGTAGCCCGAGAACTGCGTGCCCGCCATGGGATGCGCGCCCACAAAGTAAAAACCGTGTTCGCGGGCAAGGTCAAAGGCGCGCTCGCACACGATGCCCTTGACGCCCACGGTGTCGATCACCACGGGGCCCATGATGGCCTCGGTGTCGGTGGCGTCGGCGAGTGCCTGGGCGTGCGTCTCGAGCCACTCGATGCAGGCCTCGGGGTAGCATGCCAGGACGATGATGTCGCATTCGCCGAGCGTCTCGTCGTTGAGCTCGCCGGCGACAGTGCCCATGCTGGCGGCCGTCATCACGTCATCGTCGGGGTCCCAGGCCAGCACGCGGACGCCCGCCTGCGCATAGCCGCGGGCAAAGCTGCCGCCGATGAGGCCCAGACCCACGATGCCGGCGCACTTGGGGCTACCCTGGTTAACGCGTGCGTTTCTCACCGTACCCATGGACTACTCCTGAACGGTCTCTTGGCAGACGACCTCGCGGATGGCGCGGATGCGGCGCATGGTGTCGTCGAACTGGTCGGGGGTGAGGGCCTGAGCGCCGTCGGACCAAGCGTGGCTCGGGTCGTCGTGGACCTCGATCTCCAGGCCGTTGGCGCCGCAGGCAGTCGCGGCGAGCGCCATGGGCTCGACATAGCGGGTGTAACCGGTGGCGTGGCTGGGGTCGGCGACGACGGGCAGGTGCGACAGGTGGTGCAGCACCGGCACGGCGTTGAGGTCGAAGGTGTTGCGAGTGCGGGTCTCGAAGGTGCGAATGCCGCGCTCGCACAGGATGACGTTGTCGTTGCCCTCGCTCATGATGTACTCGGCTGCCATAAGCAGCTCGTCGATCGTGCCGGACATGCCGCGCTTAAGCAAGATCGGAGTCTGCGTCTTGCCGACCTCCTTGAGCAGGGGGAAGTTCTGGGCGTTGCGGGCGCCAATCTGCATCACTTCGATTTTCTTGTCGAGGAAGACCTGCACGTCGCGCGGGTCCATGATCTCGGTGACGATCGGCATGTCGAGCTCGGCGGATGCCTCGCACAGCAGGTCCAGGCCGGCGGGACCCATGCCCTGGTAGGCGTACGGGGAGGTGCGGGGCTTGTAGGCGCCGCCGCGCAGCATCGTGGCGCCGGCGGCCTTCACGCGGCGGGCGATGCGGATGAGGTTCTCGCCCTCGACGGAGCAGGGGCCGGCGATGACTTGGAACTGGTCGCCGCCGATCTTGACGCCGTGGCCGCAGTCGATGACGGAGTCCTCGGGGTGGAACTTGCGGTTGGCACGTTTGAAAGGCTCGGAGACGCGCTGTACGCGCTCGACGACGTCCATGGATTCGAGCAGGAACGGATCGATCTTGGTCGTGTCGCCCACCAGGCCGATGATGGTCTCGTTCTCGCCGCGCGAGACATCGGTCTTGAGTCCCTTTTTCTCGATCCAGCTGACGATGTGGCTGACGGCCTCGTCGCTGGCGCTCTGCTTTAAAATCGCAATCATGGTGTGCCTCTCACCTCGATGGATAGCCCTTGCAAAAACGGCCCGCATCGCGAGCCGTATTATATGGTGCATGAGAGTTTATACTAATTGTTTCACTTTTGCGTTCTAAAGTGAGCCTCTGCGCCGTGTCTCCCACGTAATTGCAAAGCTTTTTCTATTCTTTTGTTAGCCCGTGGCGCACTTGGGTATAATGCCAAACGTTCGCCCTATTAGCTCAGGGGATTAGAGCGTCTGCCTCCGGAGCAGAAGGCCGTTGGTTCGAATCCAACATGGGGCACCATCGAACGTAAGACCGTCCGAACCTCACATGGTCTGGGCGGTTTTCTTATACCGACGCGACGTGATGGGACGTGGTATGGCAGTAATGGATATCGAGCGTGGACTTTCGACCGCCGAGGTCGAGGAACGCATCGCCGCCGGTAAGATCAACCGCAACATGGAGCTTAAGACCAAATCGGTCAAAGAGCTCATCATCGAGAACCTCTGTACGCTGTTTAACCTTATCAACGCGGTCTTGGCGATTTTGGTGTTGCTGACCGGATCGTTCAAGAACCTCACGTTCCTGTTCGTGGTGTTTTTGAATACCGCCATCGGCGTCATTCAGTCCATGCGCTCCAAGCGGATGGTCGATAAGCTTACGCTGCTCACCTCTAAGAAGGCCATCGCGGTGCGCGACGGCGCCGAGGTAGAGCTCGACCTGGACCAGATCGTGCTCGACGATATCATTCGCCTGGGGCGCGGCGACCAGATTCCCGCCGACGCCGTGGTGGTGTCGGGTGAGGCACTCGTGAACGAGAGCCTGCTGACGGGCGAGAGCGATCTCATCAAAAAGCAGCCCGGCTCCGAGCTCATGAGCGGCAGCTTTATCGACTCGGGCCTGCTGCGCGCCCGCGTGATCCATGTTGGCGCCGACAACTACGTGGCCAAGATCAACAACGAGGCCAAGTACGTCAAAAAGGTCAATTCCGAGATCATGAACGCGCTCAACGCCATCGTGCGCTTTGCGAGCCTCATTATGATTCCGCTCGGCCTGGCGCTCTTTGCCTCGAGTGTGAGCGAGCTGTGGGATGCCGCCGGTACGCCGGGCGATAGCGCGCTTTCGTGGTGCTTTTCCGAGCTGCTTGCCGGTCGCGTGCCCTCGTCGGCGCTGCTGTCCACGGTGGGCGCTCTTTTGGGCATGATTCCGCAGGGCCTGGTGCTGCTGACCTCGTCGGTGCTTGCCATCGCCACGGTGCGCCTGGCGCGCCGCAAGGTGCTCGCGCAGCAGCTCTACTGCATCGAGACGCTCGCGCGCGTCGACGTGCTGTGCCTGGACAAGACGGGCACCATTACGTCGGGTCGTATGGAGGTCGAGGGTACCTATCCGTTGCCTGTTGAGGGCGCCGGCGCGGGCGCGGGGGAGAGCGAGTCGTCTGTTCCTGTCGAGACAACGGTGCTCGATTTTGCGCTCGCCAACGTGGCGCGTGCCACCTCGGCAGACGCCAATGAGACCTGTCAGGCGCTGCTCAACTACTACGCCGACCGCCCGGTCGAGGTGTCCGAGCCGCTGTCGGTCATTCCGTTCTCGTCGTCCAAAAAATGGAGCGGTGCCTCGTTTGCGCAGGGCTCCTATGTGATGGGCGCAGCGCAATTTGTGCTTTCGGAGCGCGCCTTTGCGCAGGTCGAGAACCGTGTGGCCGAGCTTGCCGACACCTGCCGCGTGCTTGTGGTGGCCCGTGTGGACGGCTTTACGCCCGATGGCGATATGGTGGGCGAGGCCGAGCCCGTGGGCTTTGTGACCATTCGCGACGAGATCCGCTCCTCGGCCGCCGAGACCATCGGCTACTTTAACGAGCAGGGCGTGACCCTCAACGTGATCAGCGGCGACGACCCGCGCACGGTGTCGTCGATCGCGCGCGTGGTGGGCGTTCCGGGGGCCGACGCCTACGTCGACGCCACGACACTCGATACGCCGTCCAAGCTCGATGCAGCGGTGGACCGCTATCACGTCTTTGGTCGCGTGACCCCGCAACAGAAGCGCGAGCTCGTGCAGGCGCTCAAGCGTCGCGACCACACCGTTGCCATGACGGGCGACGGCGTCAACGATGTGCTGGCGCTCAAGGAGGCCGACTGCTCCGTGGCCATGGCCGCCGGTTCCGATGCCGCGCGCAACGTGGCCGAAATCGTGCTGGTCGACAACGATTTTGCCTCGATGCCCGCCGTGGTGGCCGAGGGCCGTCGTTCCATCAACAACTTGCAGCGCTCTGCGGCGCTGTTCCTGACCAAGACGCTGTTTTCGATGGGCTTGGCGGCGCTGTGTATCGCGTTTCCGCCGTATCCCTTCGAGCCGATTCAGATGACACTCATCAACTTCTTCTGCATCGGCGCACCGGGCTTTGTGTTGGGTTTGGAGCCCAATAATGCCCGCGTGAAGGGGTCATTCTTGACCAACACGCTCAAGCGTGCGCTGCCGGCGTCGCTGGCGGTCATTATGGCTGCGGCGCTCGATATCTTTGTGGCGCGCGTGTTCGGCTTTAACCAGCTCACGCTTTCGACCATGTGCCTGCTTACGTCGTGCGCGGCGAGCGTGAGCCTGATCTGGCGCATCTCACAGCCGCTCACTCCCTTGCGCGTGGTGCTCTTTGTATTTGTCGTCGTCGGCATCTTGGCGGGTGTTATCGGATTCCCGGAGCTGCTGTCCATCGCTAATCTTTCGACGGGCGAGGCCGTTATCTTGCTGGCGATCGTCGTCTTTACCTGCACGGTGTTCTTTAAGCTCGCCACGATGATGGATTCGCTTAAGCCGCGCCGTCGCCATGCTGCCACTGGCTTTGGCCGTGGCGTTCGCGTCCGTCTGGGTCGCGGTGGCGGCAAGGTGAGCTCGACGGGCTCGACGGCCGAGCGTTTTGCCAAGCGCTTCGCCGCCGACATGGCGCAGCGCCGCGAAGATCGCACCGTTCGCGAGGCCGAGGCCCGCGCGCTCGAGGGCGTGGCCCAGGCCCAGCCCAAGAAAAAGAAGAGTGCCGGAGCCAAGCGCTCTCGCGTGACCAAGTCCGCCCAAGGCATCAAGGTCTCGATGCCAAGCAAAAAGAAGAAGTAACTACGTGCCCTGGCGATGTTGAATTGGTGCCTTGCTCCTGTGGGGCCGTGGCGATGTTATGCTCTAACCTCGATTGTTTGAATTGCTTCGAAAAGAGGATGCCGTGATCTGCCCGCATTGCCTTAAGACTATCGAGGACGGCGCCTCGTTCTGCCCCTACTGCAACGCCTATGTGGGTCCGGGCGATGGTCCCGAGCACACCGAGTTCGTGTTCTGTGAGGGCTGCGGTGCCCGTCTTTCTCCGCATGATCGCACGTGCCCAAAATGCGGACGCCCTGCTCCGGGTATCCTCTCCGAGGACGCGGCCGCATCCGACCTGGCAGCGGGCCGCACAGCGGGCTTTCCGCGCCTAACGCAAGAGCAGATCGATACCGAGGTGCCTCATGCGCCCGCCTCGGCTGCCGCGGTTCTTTCGGACGCCGCCGATCCTAACGAGACCTGCGTGCTGCCGGCTTTCGATAAGGATTTCGGTATCCCCAAGGTCGATATTCCCACGCCCGTTTCCCTGCATGACGATGCTCAAAAACCCAAGCGCAAGGTGCATCCCGACGAGGACGCCTATCACAAGCACAAGCGTCATATCCCCAAGCCGCTCATCGTCATCGCGGTCCTTGCCGTCGTTTGCGGCGGTGCCTATTGGTTCGTGACGGCCGATCCCATGGGTGTCATGCCTGCCTTCTACGACCAGTTTGGCCAGGCTGCGCAGACGACCTTCCCCACGCGCCAAAAGGGCGAGGCGACTGAGGACGATACCAAGCAAGACGATTCTGCCGAGGTGGTCCAGGAAGAAACCGTGCTGACCGATGATCGGCTCTATACCAGGCTCGACGGTCTGTATCAGACCATCGTGTCCTACGGTGACGAGGACCAGATCGGCGAGGTCATCGATTCCTTTAACAACGGTTATCTCCGAACGCCGCTGTCCACCCGTCAGGAGCTGTCGCAGAGTGCCTACGCCCTGCGCGACCAGATCAAAAAGACGCAAGATGAGCTCAACAACCTTAAGTATCAGGACGATACGGTCTATGCGGACGACATCGCCCACTTAAAGCAGCTTGCCGAGTGGATGTACGAGCGTGTCGACGTGATCTGCCAGAGCTGGGATATCTCGCTGGCCATTCCTGATGGTGAGTCGATGAGTTCCCACCAAAGCGAGATCCTGGCGCCCATCGCGCAGAGCGGCAACAGCGCGCTGAACCAGTACGACGCCAATGTGGGCTCCTGGAAGCCACAGCAGCGTTCCTAAAATTAGTTCGCCATAGTCGGCATAACCTACGTGCGCAATTGATGTAAGCGCATGCTTATTGCTACAATTCGTACAAATATGCTTTAAACGCACGAGGAAGGAACCACATGTTTGGTTTTAAGAAAGAGCTCTACACGCCCGAGTATCAGCTTGCCGGCGACGAGTGCGCCGTTATCGAGACGTCGAAGGGTACCATCAAGGTCAAGTTTGACGGTGAGGGCGCTCCCATTCATGTCGCGAACTTCTGCGAGCTTTCCACGATGGGTTTCTATGATGGCCTTAAGTTCCATCGCTATGTGCCCGGCTTTGTCATTCAGGGCGGCGACCCCAATACCCGCGATATGTCCGGCGCCGACGTCGCTGCCGGTCTTGAGGGCCCTGACGGCATGCCCGGTACCGGTGGTCCCGGCTACTGCATCAAGGGCGAGTTTGCCACCAATCCGCGCAACAGCCATGTCGATGGTGCCCTTGCCATGGCACGCTCCATGGACCCCGATTCCGCGGGTTCGCAGTTCTACTTCTGCCTGGGTGCCCAGCATAACCTCGATTCCGGTTACACCGTCTTTGGTACCACGGTCGAGGGTCTCGATGTGATTTCGCAGCTGCGTGCCGGCGACGAGATCGTCCATGTCGAGATCGTTCACGAGTAAAGGGGACTTCCTTGAATAGCCAGCTGATCCAACAGGGCCGCGCCGCTTACCGCGCGGGTGATTTTTCCGCTGCAGCCCAGATGCTTGGGGCGGCAAAAACTCCCGATGAGATTATGGGCGAGGCCGATCACCTTCGTGGCAACGCCTTGATGCACTTGGGCATGTATGCCGAGGCCGCCGAGGCCTACGCCGCTGCCCTCAATGACGGCACCTACGGTAAGCGCGGCGCGCTGCTCACCAACCGCGGCAAGGCACTCGCCGCCGTGGGCGACTACACGACGGCCGCCCAGGCGTTCTCTGCTGCTACGCAGGATGCTTCCTATGCCACGCCGTTCAAGGCCTATCTGGGCCTGGGTAACGCGCTGTTCCAGTCGGGCGACTATGCCAACGCGGGTACTGCCTTCCGTCAGGCTGCCATCGACGGCGCCAATCCGGCTCCTGCCGCCGCACTGGGCGAGCTTGGTCGTTGCTTCATTAAGCTCGGCCGTCCGGCGGATGCCGTGGAGACCTACCGCACGGCTATCGACTTTGCCGGCCCCCGCGACGACACGCGTGCGCTCAACGCCGGCATGGGTCAGGCGCTTTCTGCCGCCGGCCGTCCCTCCGACGCACTCGACGCCTTTAACGCCGCTACTGCCGATGGCATCTACCAGCTCACTTCCGAGCAGGCCGATGAGCTTGCCCGCGTGCATGATTCGCTTGCCGCGCTGTCTGCCCAGACGGCTATGGCCACGGCTCCGGCGCCCGCGATGGACGCTCCTGCCGTCGATCCGCTCGATCCTACGGGCGCGACCGGTCAGTTTATGCCCGATCCCTCGGACACCGGCTTCTTTACGCTGTCCGAGTCCGAGATGGTCCAGCAGGACCGTCAGGATCGTAAGCAGGCCAAGGTCCGTCGTCGCCATCGCCACACGGGTCTCAAAGTCTTCATCGTGCTGCTTCTGCTCATTTTGATTGCTGCGGGCGGTCTGGGCTTTGCCTACACGCGCGGCTTTGGCTTCCCCTCGCAGGAGTCGGTTATCACCGATCTGTTCCAGGCTGCCGGCGACGGTGACACCGCAAAGGCCGAGTCTTGCCTGGCCTCGAGCCTGTCCGAGGACGCCAAGTCGATGATCATCTCCTCGATTCCGCAGGGCGCCACCGTGTCCGTCGAGGGCATGGATCAGTCCATGACCGAGACGACCGCCAAGGTCAAGGCTTCGCTGTCCAAGGGCGGCGAGCAGGAGTACACCGTCAAATTCGTGCGCTCCGACAATCATATCGGCTGGGCCGTTTCCTCGCTCAATATGGATTTCTCGGCTGCTGACAACCAGTAGTGACCTTATGGGATTTAGCTTTGCCCGGCGCTTCACCGCAAGTGAGGTGCCGGGCTTGCGCTACTATCATGAGCTAGTAGTTTTCCAGCAATCATCCAACACATCAGGAGTTGCGTTGTTTTCTTTGATGGATATGTTCTTCGGTAGCTATGCGGGCGATCTTGCCATCGACCTCGGCACCGCAAATACGCTTGTCTCCGTGCGCGGCAAGGGCATCGTCATTCGCGAGCCCTCTGTCGTCGCCATCGATAAGAACGACGAGCGCATCCTGGCGGTCGGTATCGAGGCAAAGCGCATGCTCGGCCGTACGCCCGGCAACATCGTGGCCGTTCGTCCCCTGAAGGACGGCGTCATCGCCGACTTCGATGTTACCGAGGCTATGCTTCGCTATTTTATCGACAAGGCGTCCGAGAAGCGCTATCCGTGGACCCCGCGTCCGCGCGTTGTCGTCTGCGTTCCCTCCGGCGTCACGTCGGTCGAGAAGCGTGCTGTCTTTGAGGCCACGATCCAGGCTGGCGCTCGCCAGGCCTACCTGATCGAGGAGCCCATGGCTGCCGCTATCGGCGCCGATCTGCCCGTCGAGGAACCCACCGGCTCCATGGTCATCGACATCGGTGGCGGTACCACCGAGGTTGCCGTTATCGCTATGGGTGGCATCGTCGTCTCGCAGTCCATCCGTATTGCCGGCGACGAGTTCGATCAGGCCATCCTCACGCACGTTCGTGATGCCTACAACTTGGCCATCGGCGAGCGTACGGCAGAGGACATCAAGATCAAGGTCGGCTCCGCCGTGCCGCTCAAGGACGAGCTCGACGTCGAGGTCAACGGCCGCGACGTGATCACCGGTCTGCCCAAGACCGTGCGCATCGAGAGCGAGGAGATTCGTCGCGCGCTCAACAAGCCGCTCGACGAGATGGCCAAGGCCGTCAAGGACGCACTCGACGCTACGCCTCCCGATCTTGCCTCGGACCTTATGTACTACGGTATTTTGCTGACTGGTGGCGGCGCGCTGCTGCGCGGTCTCGACGTGCGCCTGCGCGATGAGACCGGTGTTTCGGTCAACGTCAGCCCCACGGCGCTCGATAACGTCGTTAACGGCTGTGCCCGCGTGCTCGAGGCCAATGCGTTTGATGGCGGCTTCGTCCAGACCAATGCTTAATTTCCAAAAGGTGGATTCCATTTGGCACGATCTTCGGGTTTCTCCACAAATCTGAATACCAAGCGACAATCAACGGGTATGCGCCCGTTGATTGTTTTCAGCCTGATTTCGGTGTTGCTGCTCACGTTTTACATCCGCGAGGGCGAGGCAGGACCGATTCATGCCGTGCGTTCGGGCGTGACGACGATTACCTCGCCGGTGCGCTTTGTGGGCTCGGCTGTGGCGGCCCCCTTCAATGCGATCGGCAACGTGTTCTCTAACCTTACGGCGTCGCAGGACACGCTTGACGAGCTTAAGAAGCAAAACGAGGAGCTGACCTCTAAGGTTGCTGAGCTCTCCGAGGCTCAAAAGACCGCCGAGCGTCTGGAGGGGCTGGTCGGCCTGCAGTCGACCTATAACCTCAAATCGACCGCTGCTCGTATCGTTGGTGCCTCGGGCGATGCCTGGACCTCGACCGTAACCATCGACAAGGGCTCTGCCGACGGCCTTACCATCAACATGCCCGTGACGAGTTCTGCCGGTGTTATCGGTCAGATTATCGAGGTATCGGCCAAGACCTCTACCGTGCGCCTGATTGGCGACGAGAACTCGGGTGTGTCCGCCATGGTACAGGACACGCGCGCCCAGGGCATGCTGCAGGGTCAGGCTGACGGCACGCTGCGTCTTGAGTACGTGAGCGTCGACTCCGATGTTAAGGTTGGCGACATCATCGTGACCTCGGGCATTGGCGGTGTATTCCCCAAGGGTCTACCGCTCGGCACCGTCTCGTCGGTTGAGAAGTCGGCAAACGACGTGTACTACACCATTGTGGTGCGCGCTCAGACCACGGCCGAGAACAACGAGGAAGTGCTGGTCATCACCTCGCTGACCGACGAACAGTCGGCTTCGGATGAGGACGTGAGCACCGCTAATAGCACGCCGCAGGGAACGTCGCGCGACGCTGCGACCAAGACGAAGGACGAGAGTTCGGATGACAGTTCCGACGCGTCCGAGACGACCGATTCCGGCTCGAGCGAATAGGGGGCATGTCCATGGATCTACACGAGCAGGGGATGAGCTCCCGTACGTTTGTAATCGCCGCCATCGTGTGCGTGCTGCTGCAGGCAGGCCTGGCACCGCAGATCTCCATTGCGGGCGGTCGCGTCAACTTCATGATTATCCTGGTGTGCCTAAGCGTGTTCTCGGGCGACCCGACCCGTGCCGTCGTGTACGGTTTTTGCAGCGGCTTGTTCTATGACCTGTCCGCTGCCGTGCCGGTGGGCGTTATGTCGCTCCTGCTGACCGTGGGTTCTTTTGCCCTGGTGCACAGCGCCGTCGGTCAGACGGGCGGTACCCCGAGTGCGCGCGGCGTCACGGTGGGCGCCTTCGCGCTCGTCATTAATGTGATCTACAGCATCGTCTTGCTGTTTATGGGTTTGGAGACGAGCTTTGTCGTGGCGATCTTCGGCCATGCGCTGCCGTCCTCGATCCTGACGGGTCTGGTTGCCATTCCGTTTTTGATGTCCGGCGTCGTGCCGCAGTCCGGCTATGGATTCTCCGCACGTGGCGGACGCCAGACGGGTATGCGCTTTAAGCCCAAGACCCGCAAGCTCAAATAGGGGAGGCCCGTAGATGTCTTCCCAGATGACGGTTATTATCGCCGGTATCGTGCTGGTTGTGGCCATCGTGGTCGCGCTGGTCATCATGCGTCGAGGCGATTCCCGTTTTACCTACGATACACAGCATGGAACGGCCCCGCGCGCCACCGAGGGCGAGGGCAATACCGCGGCGACCGACTTTAAGGGCCGCTTTTCCATCCTCACCACGGGTGTGGGCGCGATGTTTGCGGCACTTGCCGTCAAGCTGTGGGGCATGCAGATGGTCTCGTCGGACTATTACGAGAAGCAGGCCAATAGTAATCAGACTCGCACCGTTACCACACCCGCTGTGCGCGGCCGCATCCTCGACCGCAATGGCGTGGCGCTTGTCCAGAACCGTCCCTCACTTGCTGTCGTGGCCTACCGCGACCTTGCCGAGGATGAGGTTCTGGTTCGCCATCTTGCCAACGTGCTTGGAATGCCTTATGTGGCGGTCCTTCGCAATATTCAGGACAATACAGAGGGCGCCCAGAGCCTGCATACCATCGCGACGGACGTCCGTCGCTCCACGGTTGCCTATATCAAGGAACACGCCGGCGAGTTCCCGGGCGTCAAGATTGCCGAGCGTACCGAGCGCCAGTATCCATACGGTGAGACGGCATGCCATATCTTGGGCTATACCGGCACCATTACCTCCGAGCAGCTCGAGGCCCAGAATAAGAAAACCTCTGGCGATGATGATGCTTCTGCTGGCAAGATTACGTACCAGTCGGGCGATATCGTGGGCCAGGCGGGCGTTGAGAGCTACTACGAAAACCTGCTGCAGGGTATTCGTGGCGAGCAGACCGTCAAGGTCGATGCCTCGGGCAATGTGACCGGTCAGGCCGGCGCCGTGCCCGCGAAGGCCGGCTCCGACATTAAGCTCACGCTCGACCTTAAGATCCAACAGGCCTGTGAGACGGCGCTGGCGAGCGCTATCGAGCTTGCCAAGACCACTGGCTACAGCAATGCCGGCAACGGCGCTGTGGTGTGTCTCGATCCCAACAATGGCGAGATCCTGGGCATGGCGAGCCAGCCCAAGTTCGATCCGTCCGTCTTTATCGGCGGCGTCTCAAATGACGTGTGGACCGAGCTCAATGATGACAAGGGTTCGCACCCGCTGCTCAACCGCGCCATTAGCGGACAGTACATGTCGGCCTCGACCATCAAGCCGCTCTCGGCACTGGCCGGTCTTGAGTTTGGAACCTACACTTCAACGCAGACAACCAACTGCACGGGTTATTGGACGGGTCTGGGCAAGGCTTGGGGCAAGCGCTGCTGGCTGACGTCTGGCCACGGCACCATGACGCTGCAGTCGGGTATCGCCAACTCGTGCGACCCCGTCTTCTACGACATGGGTAAGGCGTTCTTTTATGACGAGCAACATCCCGAGGGCCTGCAGGAGGTCTTTCGTCGCTGGGGCCTAGGCAAGACCTGCGGTATCGATCTGCCGAGTGAGGGCGCGGGTCGTATTCCCGATGCCGAGTGGAAAGAGTCATACTTCACCGACGCCTCTGCCGAGGACCGCAAGTGGAATGCCGGCGATATGACCAACATTGCTATCGGCCAGGGCGACATCCTGGTGACGCCCCTGCAGATGGCGTGCGCCTATATGGGTCTTGCCAACGGCGGCAAACAGTACGTGCCTCACGTATTTTTGTCTGCCGTGTCGCGCGATGGCGACGGCGATGCCTATAAGTACAATGGCAAGGGCAAGAAGAAGCGCCTGGAGGCCAAGATCAACAGCGATTCGGATTTGGCTCTTGTTCGCAACGGCATGCACGACGTGATTTACACGGCATCGACGTCCCTGGCGGCGCACTTTGGCACCCTGACGCCGCAGGTATACGGCAAGTCGGGCACGGGCGAGAAAAGTGGCGAGGACGAATACGCGTGGTTCTGCGCCTATGCACCGGCCGATGATCCCAAGTATGTCATCGCTACCGTCCTGGAGCAGGGCGGCGGTGGCTCAGATACCGCGATGCATGTCGTGCGCGACGTGCTCGGCGTGATTTATGACGAGCCCGATACCTCTTCGGCCTCGGGCGATTCTTCGGTTCGATAGGAGGTTGCGATGGATTTTTCTCCGGCGGATCTGTTCCGTTCAACCAAGACCGGCTCTCGCAGCAGCCTGGACCGCGTCAACAAGCAACTTTCGGCCTCGCGCGGCACGTTTCGCCAAAAGGTGCATATCGGTGTGCTCGTGGCTACTGTGGCGCTCGTCGCCTACGGTGCCATCATTATCTGGTCGGCTTCGCAGTTTAAGGCCGATGCTTCGTTCTCGCGCCATTTGCTGGGAATTGGCATCGGAGCGGTGCTGGCGGTGCTCGTCTGGCGAACCGACCTGCGCGGTATTTCCAATTTCTCGACGGCGTTGCTCGTCATCGACCTGATCGTGATCTTCTCGCCCAAGATTCCGGGTCTGTCCTATACGGGCGGTCTGGGCATGACGGGCTGGATCAAGATTCCCGGTATCGGCTTGACGTTCCAGCCGGTTGAGCTTGCCAAGCTCATCACCATCTTCTTTATTGCTACGCTTGGCTCGCAGTATAACGGTCGCATCGATACCGTTCGCGACTACGTCAAGCTCTGCGGCATGCTGTCCATTCCGTTTTTGGCCGTCGTTGCCATGGGTGACCTGGGCTCGGGCCTGGTCGTGCTGGTTTCGGGCGCCATCGTCATCTGCATGAGCGGTGCACGCCGCGAATGGGTGCTGTCGACCCTGGCCCTGCTCGTGGGCCTGGTGGCCCTCGTCCTGGCGCTTGATTCGGTCTTTGATTCGTTGCTCGGCCACGATGTGCTCATCAAGCAGTATCAGATGAACCGTCTGACGGTCTTTATCGACCCCGATAATGCCGATTCGGACGATGCCTACAACCTGCAGCAGTCGCTTATCGCCGTTGGCTCGGGCGGCTTCTTTGGTAAGGGCCTGGGGCATGCGACGCAGTCGGCCGGCGGCTTTCTGCCTGAGTTCCACACCGACTTCGTCTTCGCCTTCCTGTCCGAGACCTTTGGCTTTTGCGGTTCCTTTTTGCTCCTGTGCCTCTACGTGCTGCTGATCTTTTCGACGATTCGCGTCGCCTTTAAGTGCGAGTCGCTGTTTTTGCGTCTTTCGTGTGTGGGCATCGTTGGCATGTGGGCGTTCCAGACTTTCGAAAACATCGGCATGTGCATCGGCATGATGCCGATTACCGGTATTCCGCTACCGTTTATTAGCTTCGGTTCGTCTTCGATGATGATTCAGCTGTTGACGGTGGGTATCGTACAATCCATATGGCGGCATCGTTCGGGCGCCGCGTAACCGCTGGAGGGGTTTGCTATGAAAATTCCCGTAGATAAGCTGACCCGCGCTTTTAAGATGGGCGCGTCCGTTAAGAAGGATTCCGATACGCCGGTGCGCGTCTCGGTCTATCTGGATTCGTCCGCCTCGCGCTTTCTGGCCGAGACGGTGCGTGACGCCTTTGTGCCGCAGACGACCTCGGGCATTGTGCGCGTCGAGCGTCTGGGGGAGGAGCGAATTGCTCCAAAGACCGATACCGATGTGGTGCTGGTGCTCTCGTGTGGTTCCGACCGCTTGGAGAGTGCCGTGCAGGAGCTCGTGATCGCCGGCGCGCCCGTGTGCGTGCTTGCCGAGTCTGCTGTGGAGGTGCCGTTTATCGAGGAGTCCACGCCCATGCTCGGCGTGGTAGCGGCAATCGATAAGACGTATCTGCTCGAGACGCTTGCCCGCTGGATTCTCGACCGCACCGACAAGGAAACGGCTTTTGCGGCGAACTTTGCCTTCATGCGCATCGCGGCGGCCAATCGTATCATCACCTCGTGCGCGCTCACCAATATGGCGACCGGTGCACTGGTGTTTTTGCCAGGCGCCGATTATCCCGTTATGGCGCTGGCGCAGGTGGGCATGCTCTTTGAGCTCGCTGCCGTCTTTGGACGCGGCATTAAGCCTGAGCGCGGCTACGAGGTCGCGGGCGTGCTTGCCGGCGGTCTTGTGATCCGCGCGGTCACCCGCGCGCTCGTCAAACAGACGCCGCATATTGGGTTTGCCGTCAAGGCGCTCACTGCTGCCGCGGGCACCTACGGCATGGGCCGTGCGCTTGTTTCGCTCTACGAGCGCGATGTCGACTACAGCCGTGCCAACGAGGTGGTCACTGCCACGTTCTCCCGCGTTCGCGATCTGGTGACCACGGTCGCGGGCGCTACCCGTCCTATGGCGTCCTACCAAGACGCATCCGATCTCGCTGCTTAGGGGTTTTCCGTTGCGCGTTGCATACCAAGACTGTTTTCATTTATTTGAGCCGTTGCTCGCCAAGGTCGAGAAGCCGAGCCGCTATATCGATCACGAGTGGGGCACGCTTTCCAAGGCCGATGCCGACTACCGTTGCTGCCTGATCTATCCGGATGTGTACGAGGTCGGTCTGCCCAACCAGGGCATCGCCATCCTCTACAACATCCTTAACCAGGCCGAGGGCATCTCCTGCGAGCGCGGCTATGTGCCGTGGCCCGATATGGGCGACGCCATGCGCGAGGCGGGTATTCCGCTGCTATCGCTCGAGGGTGCAGCGCCGGTCGCTTCGTTTGATATCGTCGGTCTGCATGTGCCGCACGAGATGGCGGTGACGAACTTCCTCGAGGCTTTGGACCTCGCTGGCATTCCGCTGTTAGCGGCCGACCGAGGTGAAGACGACCCAATCATCATCGCCGGCGGTCCCTCGGTGTACAACCCCGAGCCGTACGCGGCCTTCTTCGATGCCATCCTCATCGGTGAGGGCGAGGAATCGCTGCTCGAGACCTGCCAGCTGCATCGCCGCCTGCGTGACGAAGGGGTCCCGCGCGCGCAGATTGTCGAGCAGCTTGCATCCATTGCCGGCAACTACGTGCCGTCGCTCTATGAGGTTCGTCACGACGAGCCCTGCTCGCCGCATGGCTACACCGTGCCGCGTGAGGGCAAGGATGCGCCGACCGTGGTCTACAAGCGCGTCGTCGAGGATTTCGGCGCCACGAATCCGCTGTCGCAGTCGTGCGTGCCCTATGCGCAGCTGGTCCACGACCGCCTGTCTATCGAGATCCTGCGCGGCTGCGCCCGCGGCTGTCGTTTTTGCCAGGCTGGCATGACGTATCGCCCGGTGCGCGAGCGCTCGGCCGACCAGATTGTCTCGTCGGTGATTCAGGGTCTGGAAAAGACTGGCTATGACGAGGTGTCGCTGACCTCGCTCTCCACGACCGACCACTCCTGCATTCGCGACGTGCTCGGCAGGCTCAACCGTCGCCTGGAGGATACGGGTATTCGCGTGTCTATTCCGTCGCAGCGCCTGGATTCGTTTGGCGTGGATATGGCCGAGTCGGTCGCCGGCGAAAAGAAGGGCGGACTGACGTTCGCGCCCGAGGCCGGCAGCCAGCGCATGCGCGACATCATTAACAAGAACGTGACCGAGGAGGACCTGGACCGTGCGGCCAAGGCGGCCTTCGAGGCCGGCTGGAACCGCATGAAGCTCTACTTTATGATGGGCCTTCCCGGCGAGCGCGACGAGGACATCGTGGCCATCGCCAATCTGGCCGATCACGTGCTGGAGCTCGGTCGTTCCGTGGTGCCCAAGGCTCGTCGCGGCTCGATCTCGGTGTCCATCTCGGTTTCGGTCTTTATCCCCAAGGCCGCCACGCCGTTCCAGTGGTGCCCGCAGCTCGACTACGACGACGTCAAGCGTCGCCAGAAGCTGCTTATCACGAGCGTTCGCAACCGTGCCGTCCGCGTGCATTACCACGATGCCGAGACTTCGCTCATCGAGGCCGCGCTGTCCCGCGCCGGTCGCGACATGACGCCCGTCATCATCGATGCTTGGCGCTCGGGCTCTCGCTTTGACGCCTGGGTAGAGCATTTCTCGCTCGATAACTGGAAGGAGGCTGCTGCCAAAAACGGCATCGACCTCAATGAGCTCGTGCACCTGCCCTACGAGTTGGACTGGCGCCTGCCGTGGGAGCATGTGAGCCCCGGCTGCACGCGCGGTTTCCTCGAGCGCGAGTACCGTCGCTCGCTCGAGGGCGTCACGACTCCCGACTGCACCCGTACGTCGTGCACCGGCTGCGGGATCTGCCCCACGCTCCACGCCAAGAATGTATTGATGGGTGATCGCGCATGAGTGAGCGCCTGACCGACAACCCCACGCTCTTTAGACTTCGTGTTCGCTATGGCAAGCGCGATCGCCTTAAGTACCTGGGCCATCTCGAAGTGATCCATACCATTGAGCGCATCGTGCGCCGTGCGGGACTTCCCTATGCCGTCACGCAGGGCTTCTCTCCGCACATGCGCGTGGGCTTCTCTTCGGCGCTACCGGTTGGTACGTCGTCGACCTGCGAGTGGTATGACCTGTTTATGACCGAGTTCGTGGCGCTCGACGAGGCGTTTGAGCGCCTGGCTGCGGCGTCTCCGGCCGATCTGGCGCCCATCGAGGCGGCGTACATCGACGTGCGCACGCCGGCATTGACGGCGCAGCTCACGCGCCTGTCGTATCGCATCGACTTACACCTGGATCCCGAGGCGCCCGTAAGCGCCGACGAGGTGCGTCGTGCGATCGACACGCTGCGCGCGGATCATGGCATCGACTACGCGCGCGGCAAAAAGAGCAAGCGCTTGGATTTGGATCACACGCTCGTTGGCTATGAGCTCACGGCGGGGGAGCGCCCGGACCATTTGGTTCTCATGCTCGACACCCATGCCGACAACGAGGGCTCTATGCGTCCGGAAATTTTGCTTTCTGCTGCTGATGTTTTGTTGCAGGGCTTGACCCCGGGTGTGGATGCACCTATTGTTTCCACCGGTATGCAAGACCTCGTGACCATCTGCTCCTACGATGTCGAGCGTCAGAATCAAGCATGCGAGGACGACGAGGGCCGACTCGTCAGCCCCATACCTGTGCGAACTTGTGGATTTGCTCCACATACTCGTTGACGGGGGTATTTTCGCCTGCTACTATATTCGGCTGTTGCACTAACTGATGCATGAAGGGCAAGTAAACATGTACGCAATCGTTAACACGGGCGGCAAGCAGTACAAGGTCGCCACCGACGATGTCATCACCGTCGAGAAGATCGAGGGCAATGAGGGCGACAAGGTCACCCTGCCGGTTATCTTCCTCAACGATGGTAAGAAGATCGTCACCGATCCCGACAAGCTGGCCAAGGCCAAGGTTACCGCTCAGATCGTTGAGCAGTTCAAGGGCGAGAAGCAGCTGGTCTTCAAGTTCCACAAGCGTAAGCGCTATCGTCGTCTGAAGGGTCACCGTCAGCAGCTCACCAAGCTGAAGATCGTGAAGGTCCAGGCTACGTCCCGCGCCAAGAAGGCTGTCAAGGCAGAGGCCGAGGCTGTTGCCGAGGCTCCCGTCGCCGAGTAGATTACACTCGTAACGAAAGAGTAGGTATACACAATGGCACACAAAAAAGGACTCGGTTCCTCCCGTAATGGCCGTGACTCCCGCGGTCAGCGCCTTGGCACGAAGCGCTATGCCGGCCAGACGGTAACCACGGGCACGATTCTCGTCCGTCAGCACGGCACGCACATCCACCCGGGTGAGAACGTTGGCCGTGGTAAGGACGACACGCTGTTCGCGCTGGTCGACGGTACCGTTGAGTTCCACAAGGGTATCAAGCACAGGGTCAGCGTACGCCCGCTCGCGAACGCGTAATTCACCCTTCATAGAGCACATATGTGGGAGGCACTTGAGTTTTAGGATTCAAGGGTCTCCCTCTTTTTTGTAGGAGGCGATTCTGTTGTCACAGTTCACCGATATCAGCCGCATTAACGTGTGCGGCGGCGACGGCGGAGCCGGATGCATGTCGTTTAGGCGCGAGGCATTTGTCCCCAAGGGCGGCCCCGATGGCGGCGACGGCGGTCGTGGCGGCAATGTCGTCATCCAGGCCGATGCTCAGCTGTCTTCGCTGATCGATTACCGCTTTAAGCATCACTTCCGCGCCGAGCGCGGCACGCACGGGCAGGGTGCCCGTCGTAACGGTAAGAGCGGCGAGGACCTGATTCTCAAGGTCCCTATGGGTACCGTGGTGCGCGAGCTCGATCCCGAGACGCAGACCCCGATGTTCGAGATTGCCGACCTGGTGCACGACGGCGAGCGCGTCGTCGTGGCGCCCGGCGGTGCCGGCGGTCTGGGCAACACACACTTTGTGACGTCGGTGCGTCGCGCTCCGGCCTTTGCCCAGCTCGGCGAGCCTGCCGAGGAACACTGGATCGAGCTCGAGATGAAGCTTATGGCCGATGCCGCGCTTGTGGGCTTTCCCTCGGTGGGTAAGTCATCGCTCATTGCGCGCATGAGTGCCGCCCGCCCCAAGATTGCTGACTACCCGTTTACCACGCTCGTGCCGAACCTCGGCATGGTGCGTGCCGGCGAATATTCTTACGTCGTTGCCGACGTCCCCGGTCTCATCGAGGGCGCGAGCGAGGGCAAGGGCCTGGGTCACCAGTTCCTGCGCCACATTGAGCGTACGGCACTCATCATGCACGTCGTCGATATGACGGGTGGTTTTGAGGATCGCGATCCGGTCGAGGACTATCGCATCATCAACCGCGAGCTCGAGCAGTATGGCGCCGAGCTTTCGGAGCGTCCGCAGATCGTCGTTGCCAACAAGTGTGATGTGCCGGGCACGGCCGACAAGATTGCCGACCTTAAGCGTGCGGCGCTCGACGATGGCCATATGTTCTTTGCCGTGTCTGCTGTTACGGGCGCCGGCCTCAACACGCTGATGCTTGCCGTGGGCGAGCAGGTGGCTAAGCTTCGCGCCGAGCTGGCGGTCTCTGATGAGCCGGTCGATCTGCGCGACGAGGAGTGGGAGCGTCGCCGCCTGCAGCGCGAGAAGCGTTTCCGCATTGTCCAGGAAGAGCCCGGTGCCTTCCGCGTGGTCGGTCGTGCCATCGAGCGCATGGTCATCCAGACCGACTGGGAAAACGAGGAAGCCGTCATTTACCTGCAGCATAAGTTTGCGCGTATGGGTGTTGACGACGCGCTCGAGAAGGCCGGTTGCCGTGCGGGCGACGAGGTCCGCATTTGCCAGCGCGCTTTTGACTTTGAGGGCGCCGAGGACTTCTCGGAGTACGAAGAGCTCGAGGATGCTGGCGAGGACGTTGCCGTCGAGGCCATTGACGTGGCCGATGCTGCGGATGAGGGCGTCGAGGTTGTCGATGCGGCGGATGCCGAGGACGATGCCGAGACCTCGGAGGGCGAGTAAGCCATGTCGCTGCGCGGTGGAATCGGTCTGCCCGAGCTTCCTCTAGAGGACGGGCAGGAGTTTAGGCTCGGCATTATGGGTGGCACCTTTGATCCCATCCATTACGGGCACCTGGTGACCGCTGAGCAGGCGCGTGAGTCCCTCGACTTGGATGCCGTGCTCTTTATGCCGGCGGGCACGCCTGCCTTTAAGCTTGACAAGCCGGTGACGCCTGCCGAGGACCGTTATGCCATGACGGTCCTCGCCACCGCCGCGAACCCGGCCTTTTTGGCGAGCCGGTTCGAGATCGACCGCCCGGGCGTAACCTATACGGCTGATACGCTTCATGCCCTTCGCGACTTTTACCCGCCGCAGGTAAAGCTCTACTTTATTACGGGCGCCGATGCGATTATCGATATCGTGACCTGGCATGATGCCGAACGAATCGCTGAGCTTGCTACCTTTATTGCGGCGACACGACCGGGCTTTGATATCGATACAGCGCGTGCCCGAATCAAAGAGTCGGGGCTGCCGTTCGACGTGCGCTATATTCAGATTCCGGCGCTGGCGATCAGCTCGACGAACATTCGTAAGCGAGTTGCCCGCGGCATGAGCGTGCGCTATCTTACGAGCGAGTCCGTGCTCGGCTACATTCGCAAACGCAGGCTATATGCCGATTTGGGCCAAGAAGATTTTGAGTGATGGGGGTCTACGTTGTCGGTAGAGGATCAGTTTGAGGGCGATGAGCGCGCACTGCTCAAGCGCATTCAAGAGCTGCTCGATGTTCGCATGAAGGATAAGCGCAAGCGCTATGTGCATTCGCTGGGTGTTGCCGAGACCGCACTTCATCTGGCCGAGGTCTACGGCGTTGACCGCTTTGATGCCGCTGCTGCCGGTCTGATCCACGACTGGGACAAAGTGCTCTCCGACGACGAGCTGGTTACGCGCGCTCTGCATTACGGCATTAAGATTGCCGGTTCTCCTTCCGCCGCGACGCCGCTTTTGCATGGTCCTGTTGCCGCCTATGAGCTTCCGCAGCTTTTCCCCGAGTTGTCGCCGGCCGTTTTCCAGGCTGTCGACCGTCATACCGTGGGCGCTTGCGACATGACGCCGCTCGATATGGTGGTCTTTGTGGCCGATGCCATCGAGCCCAACCGCCACGGCGACTATGCGCATGCGCTGCGCAAGATGGTGGGGGAGTCGTCGCTCGACGAGTTGTTCTTCTCCTGTTTTGCGCAGGGTTTGGTCTATGTGATCCAGTCCGGGCGCTATCTTTATCCCACGGCTATTTCGATTTACAACCATTACGCCCAGCTGCGCTAGCTCGGGCTGTCTAGAAAGAGGTATTCCATGGCCGACGAGATCATGACCGACGAGCAGATTCTTGAACATGTGGAGCACAAGAGCTTCGCCGCCACGTCCGACCGCACTGCCGCCTCGCTGTCCGCG
The DNA here is from genome assembly GCF_040092405.1 of Collinsella sp. CLA-ER-H2. NCBI lineage: Bacteria > Bacillati > Actinomycetota > Coriobacteriia > Coriobacteriales > Coriobacteriaceae > Collinsella > Collinsella sp. CLA-ER-H2. The sequence continues at coordinate 111,163 of NZ_JBBNLO010000001.1, read as the reverse complement.
AGCGGTGTCGCCGCCGAGGATGTCGCCCGCGCCGCCGCACAGGCCGCCTACGACAAGAAGGGCGAGGACGTTCAGGTGCTCGACCTGACCGAGCTTTCCGACGTATGCGACTACTTTGTGCTTGCCACCGGTACCAACAACCGCCAGGTCGATTCTATCGTCGACGAGATCGAGGAGAAGGTCGCCGAGGCTTGCGGCGAGCACCCGTTCTCCATCGAGGGTCGCGAGCAGAAGACCTGGATGCTCATGGACTACGGTTCGGTTGTCGTCCACGTCTTCACTCCCGAAGCCCGCGACTTCTACCGCCTCGAGAAACTCTGGGGAGACGCCCCCCAGCTCCCCCTCAACCTCCTCTAGTAGCTCATTTGAGACGGGGTTTAGCTACCCTCACGCATATCGCCGGGCAGTTGCGGTTTTCCGCAGCTACCCGGCTTTCTTTTTGCCTCAGGGACTAATCGTTGAAGCGGGATTGGCGGCCGAAGGATAGGGCGGTGTCGCCGAATTTGTCTCGGACGGCGTCGATGGCGACGGAGAGGTCGCGTCGGTCGCTGGATTGGGCCCCGCGGTCATCGACTTCGCAGAACAGGTCGGTTTGGATGCCGCCTTGGTGGTCGAAGTCGCTCATGCCGATGCCCGCCAGGCGCACATGCATGCCTTCCTGCCAGATATTGTCGAGCAGCTCGAGCGCTACGGCAACAAAGATATTCTCATCATCGGTGGGGTGTGGAAGCCGCCGCTGCGCCGAGCGTCCGCTGCCATACGAATATTTAAGCTTGAGCGTTACCGTGGCACCCGTCAGCCCCTGACGGCGCAGGCGGCGTCCCACTGACTCTCCCAACAGCGCAATCGCCGCCTCAATATCCCCACGCTCAGTCAAATCTTTAGCAAAGGTGCGTTCATTGCTGACCGACTTGACCTCGCGCTCTTCATCGAGGCTCGTGACTTCGGAGATTTCGAGTCCCAGCGCACGCTGGCGCATGCGTTCGCCGTTGACGCCAAAAATAGAGGCCAGTGTGGACTCAGGCGCGCGCGAAAGCTCGCCGAGGGTGTAGATGCGCATGCGGCGCAGTCGCTCCTCGGCCGAGCGCCCTATGCCGCTCATGGCAGATACCGGCAGCGCGGCCAAAAAGCGCTGCTCGGTGCCGGGGCGCACGATGGTCAGCCCAAACGGCTTATCCCGCTCGCTTGCGATCTTTGCGACCGTCTTGTTGCAGCCCACACCAATGGAGCACGTCACTCCCAGCGCTGCCACGCGGTCGCTTATACGCCGCGCAACCAGCAACGGGTCTTCGGGCGCAAAGCGACCCGGTGTGATATCGATAAAGGCTTCGTCGATGGATACGCGCTCCACGCGCGGCGTCTCCTCGGCAAGAATCGCCATGACCTGCGCGCTCACCTCGCGGTAGCGATCAAAATGCCCGTGCGTCCAAATGGCCTGAGGACACAGACGCCGTGCCTCGGCCGAGGGCATGGCGGAGTGCACGCCAAAGCGACGTGCCTCATATGAACACGTGGACACGACGCCACGCGAATCGGCGTCTCCGCCCACGATGAGCGGTTTTCCGCGCCATTCGGGATGGTCGAGCATCTCCACGCTCGCAAAAAACGCATCGAGGTCCATGAGGCCCACCGCCGGACCCGTCCAGGGAGGCGGCGTGACGCCCATGGCATCCTCATAACCGTATGTATGTTCGCGTATTTCCATGTCATGAGTATACCGCGCAGCTCATGTGGGGTGCGTGTATGTGCTTGCAAATCCCGAATTCTTGTCTAAGATATGGATTTGCCCTCGACTACACCGAAGAAGTTGGTCTCACGGACTTCACCTGCCCGCGTCGATGGCGTATTATGTTCAACTGTTTGTTTGTAGTTGCAGCCTAAAGCTGCTTGGTTGGAGGAGTTTCCTTTGGCAGTCAAGATTCGCCTTGCTCGTCACGGCGCTAAGAAGCGTCCGTACTACCGTGTCGTCGTCGCCGATTCCCGCGCCCCGCGTGACGGTCGTATCATCGAGGAGGTTGGCCGCTACAACCCGATGACCGCCCCCAAGACCATCAACCTCGACCTCGAGAAGATCGCCGACTGGCAGTCCAAGGGCGCTCAGCTCACCGACGCCGTCGCCGCTCTGGTCAAGGCCGCCAACGAGGGCGAGAAGACCGAGACCGTCGTCAAGAAGTCCAAGAAGCAGCTCGCCAAAGAGGCCGAGGCCGCTAAGGCTGCCGCTGAGGCCGCTGAGGGCGCCGAGGAGTAAATCGTGCCTGAGGTTGACGCTGCACAGCTCGAGGGTGAGGCAATGCTCTCAGATCGCATCGCCGATCTCGTCGAATATCTCGTTGTTCAGATCGTCGACGACCCGGATTCCGTGAGCCTTGAGGTCATCGATGGTGACGACGCCTCTACGATTGAGGTTTCGGTCGCCGAGGATGACGTCGCTAAGGTCATCGGCCGTCGTGGCCGTACCATCAAGGCCATTCGCACGCTCGCCCGTGCACTGGCCGCTCGCCTCGACACTGCTGTCGAGGTAGAGGTTCTGGGCTAGGACCTTGAGGTCCCAGTACAAAAACATCGCCCGTGTGGTCAAGCCGCACGGAAGGAAGGGGGAGGTCCTCGCGCAGCCGCTGCGGGGGCTTCCTTCTGTATTAGAGCCGGGTATGCGCGTCGCCCTGACGCCGCCGGCGCTCAAGCGCGACCGCTTTTGCACGGTCGTGTCCGTCACCGATACGGGCGATGGCGATCTGGTCTCGTTTGAGGGCATTGACGACTTGACGGCCGCCGAGGGCATCACGGGATGCTACGTGCTGGCAAATCGTGACGACTTTGAGCTCGATTCGCTCGACGCTGCCTATACCGACCTGATGGGTCGCGAGGTGGTCGACGAGCGCTTCGGTTCGCTCGGCACGATCGTCGAGATCATGTCGACGCCCGCTAACGATGTTTGGGTTGTCGAGGGCGATCGGTACGGCGAGGTACTGATTCCCGTGATCGAGCAGGTCGTGCTCGATCTTCCCGACACAGGAACAATTTCCGTCCATGTTATGGACGGCCTGATCGATATGGACAAGTAGGGAGGACAACATGCTGATCGAGACCCTTTCGGTCTTTCCCGAGATGTTTGAGCCCGTCATGTCCACATCGATTTTGGGCCGCGCCCGCAAGGCCGGCCTTTTTGATTTTAAGGCGTATAACCTGCGCGACTGGACGCACGACCGCCATCGTACCGTCGATGACGAGCCGTACGGCGGCGGGCAGGGCATGCTCATGAAGGTCGAGCCTATCGCGGAGGCCATCGAGGCCATTAGCGCAGAGGGTCCCAAGCCCACGGTTGTGTTCTTCACCCCCTGTGGCGAGCCCTTTACGCAGCATGTGGCCGAGCGCCTGCTCAAAAGTGAGCGCCTGCTGTTTGTGTGCAGTCGCTACGAGGGCGTCGACGAGCGCGCGTATGCGTATGCCGATGAGCGTCTGTCGATCGGCGACTACGTGCTTACGGGCGGCGAGCTTCCCGCTATGGTCGTTGCCGATGCCGTCGTACGCCTGATTCCCGGCGCCCTGGGCGACGAGATGAGCAACGTGGACGAGTCGTTCTCGACCGCCGAGGATGGAGGCCTGCTCGAGTACGCGCAGTACACCCGTCCTGCCGAGTTCAACGGCGAGGGCGTGCCTCCGGTGCTTGTGAGCGGCGATCATGCTAAGGTCGATGCGTGGCGTCGTAAGAACGCCATCGAGCGCACCTGTCGTTGGCGTCCCGATCTGATTGAGACGGCGCGGCTCACGCCCGAGGAGCGCGCTTACGCGCAGGAGATTCTGGACGCTTCGTATTCGCAGAGCGAGGAGTGAGGATGGTTCCATCGCAGCATTCCGTGCTAAAGGGTGCGTTTGAGTGGATCGTGGTCGTCGCGATCGCACTGGTCGCTACCTTCTTGATTCGCTCGTTTGTGGTCGAACCCTTTGTGGTACCCACCGGTTCCATGGAGTCCACGATCGAGATTGGCGACCAGATCCTGGCACAAAAGGTGAGCCTCGAGCTCGGTCAGCCCGTCAAGCAGGGCGATATCGTGGTGTTTCACAACCCCGATGGCACCTCCGAGCATGATGTTCTTGTCAAGCGTGTTATTGCCACGGCCGGGCAGACGGTCGACCTGCAGGATGGCAAGGTGGTCGTTGACGGCCAAGCGCTCGACGAGGACTATACGATGGGCATGAGCTGGCCACTTTCGGTCCAAGCGCCCGGCGCTCAGGTAAGCTATCCCTACACCGTTCCCGACGGGTGCGTGTGGGTGATGGGCGACAACCGCGAGAACTCTGCTGACTCCCGCTACTTTGGCCCGGTCGACCGCTCCGAATTGATCGCCGTGGCGCTCGTGCGTTACTGGCCGCTCAACCGTCTGGGCGCTATCGACTAAAAACCGCTATAGTACAGTACCTAACCGTGTAATCGTTTCAACGAGGGGATATTAGAGGCATGAACGCTTCATCGCTTTCCTTCCAAGACATCATCCTGCGCCTCCAGCAGTACTGGGGCGAGCAGGGCTGCGTCATTATGCAGCCCTATGACTCCGAGGTCGGTGCCGGTACCTTCCATACCGCGACCACGCTGCGCTCGCTCGGTCCCGCCGAGTGGCGCACCTGCTATGCGCAGCCCTGCCGCCGTCCCGCCGACGGCCGCTACGGCGAGAACCCCAACCGCATGCAGCACTACTATCAGTTCCAGGTGCTCATCAAGCCGTCGCCGGTCAACGCCCAGGAGCTCTACCTGGGGTCTCTTGCCGCCATTGGCCTGGACCCCAACGACCATGACGTCCGCTTTGTCGAGGACGACTGGGAGAGCCCGACGCTCGGCGCCTGGGGCCTTGGCTGGGAGGTCTGGCTCAACGGCATGGAGGTCACGCAGTTTACGTACTTCCAGCAGGTGGGCGGCATCGAGGTCGACCCCGTGCCCGTCGAGATCACCTATGGCCTGGAGCGTATCGCCATGTACGCTCAGGGCGTCAACTCCGTTTACGACCTGGTGTGGAGCTATCTGCCCGACGGAACGCCCATGACCTATGGCGACGTGTTCCTCGAGAACGAGCGCGAGTTCAGTGCCTATAACTTTGAGGTCGCCAACGTCGAGATGATGCGTCAGAAGTTTGACGACTACGAGGCCGAGTGCCACTCCTGCCTGGAGCGCAAGCTTCCGCTGCCGGCGTACGACTGCGTCATGAAGTGCAGCCACGCCTTCAACCTGCTCGATGCCCGTGGCGCGCTGTCCGCGGTCGAGCGTGCCAACTACATCCTGCGCGTCCGCGCCGTCGCCAAGGCGTGCTGCGAGGCCTATATGGCCGAGGTCGCCGGAGTCAACGAGAATGCCGACCAGGAAGGCGAGGTGGCGTAAGCCATGGCAGACGCTAAGGATTTCCTGTTTGAGATCGGTACGGAAGAAATGCCCTCCGCACCGCTGAACAATGCCGTCAAGCAGCTTGGCACCATGATCGCCAAGGGTCTCGACGAGGCCGGTCTGGCCCACGGCGAGGTCCGCGTGATCTCGAGCCCGCGCCGCCTGGCTGCGCTCGTTGCCGACGTCGCCACCGCGACCGACGAGGTTCACGAGGTCAAGCGCGGCCCCGCGGCAAACATTGCCTTTGATGCCGACGGTAACGCCACCAAGGCCGCCCAGGGCTTTGCCCGCAAGTGCGGTGTGGCTGCCGAGGACCTGGTCCGTCGCGAGGACACCGACGGCCGCGAGTACGTGTTCGCCGAGAAGAACATTCCCTCCGCTCCGGCTACGCCGATCCTGACGTCTCTGTGCGAGAAGACTATCGCCGGCCTGCAGTGGCCCAACTACCGCAGGCAGCGCTGGGGCCACGAGCACGCTACGTTTGTTCGTCCGGTCCGTTGGATCTGCTGCCTTTTGGGTGAGGACGTCGTGCCCGTGTCGTTTGCCGATGTGACGAGTGGCAATACCACGCGCGGACATCGCGTTCTGGGCCCCGGTGACCATGTGGTCGCCAGCCCCGCCGTCTACGAGCAGGTGCTCGAGGACGCCGGCGTGCTCTCTGCCGAGCGTCGTCGCGAGGCCATCCTTGCCGGTATCGCCGAGGTCGAGGCTGCGCGCCCCGGCTGCCATGTCGACACGCCCAAGAAGGTCTTTGAGGAGGTCATTAACCTCTGCGAGTGGCCGACGGTGCTTGTCGGTACCTTCGATGAGGAGTTCCTCAAGGTCCCGCACGAGATCATCTGCGAGTCCATGCTCACCAACCAGCGCTACTTCCCGATTTATGACGGCGAGGGCAAGCTCACGCGTGAGTTCGTAGTCGTCTCCAACAGCAAGCCCGAGAATGCCGAGCGCGTGATCGACGGCAACGAGCGCGTCGTGCGCGCCCGTCTGGACGACGCCAAGTTCTTCTATGAGGAGGACCTGAAGATCTCCCTTGACGAGTTCCGCGAGCGTCTGGCCAAGGTCGCCTTCCAGGAGAAGCTCGGTAGCGTGCTCGCCAAGTCCGAGCGCATCGAGCAGCTCGCGCTCGCCATCGCCCGCGAGGCTCACCTGGGTGCCCATCTGGCCGCCGATGCGGCTCGCGCCGCTCACCTGTGCAAGGCCGACCTGGTGTCCAACGCCGTCGTCGAGTTCACGAGCCAGCAGGGCGTGATGGGCGGTTACTACGCCACCGCGATGGGGGAGAACGACGAGGTCGCCCATGCTATCCGCGATCACTATCGTCCCCGCTTTGCCGGTGACGAGCTGCCCGAGGGCATCGCTGGCTGCATCGTGGCCTGTGCCGACAAGCTCGATACCATTGCCGGTATCTTTGCCATCGGCGAGCCCCCGACTGGCTCCTCCGACCCCTACGCGCTGCGTCGCGCCGCCATCGGCATCATCAACATCCTGCGCGACCGTCTGCTGATCGACCCCACGTCGCTCATCGACTTCGCCCTCGAGCTCTACAGCGAGCAGGGTATCGAGTTCGACGCCGCCGAGGTCGCTCAGCAGGTTCGCGACTTCTTCCACGGCCGTCTGGTGAGCATGGCCCGCGACGAAAAGATCCCGGCCGATACCGTTGCCGCCGTCTCCGCGGTGCACATCATCGCCCCGTCCGTCTTCTTCGCCCGCTGCGCCGCCCTCGACGAGGCCCGCAAGAACGACGCTGAGACGTTCGATAACCTGGCGACCGCCTATGCCCGCGCCGCGCACATCTCCAAGCCCGAGCTGGGCGCGGAGTACGACCGCGCCCTGATGGGCGAGGTCGAGCTCGCGCTTGCCGATGCCTCCGAGGCTGCTCAGACCGCTGTCGACGCCGCCCTTGCTGCCGAGGATTACCCGGCCGCATTTGCCGCCCTTGCGGCCCTGCGCGCCCCCATCGACCGCTTCTTCGACGAGGTCATGGTCATGGACAAGGACGAGCAGCTTCGCGATAATCGCCTTAAGCTGCTCAACCGCTTCGAGGTCGTTTTCTCCGGCATCGCAAACATCGGTGAGCTTGCTCGCAAAAAGTAAGCCAGCCTGCGCATAAGCGCAAAAGGAGCCCCGCATGGATTGCCCGGTCACCGCTCGTCCCACCGTTATCGTTATCTCCGACTCGCTCGGTGATACCGCTTGTGAGGTGGTGCTTGCGGCGTCCGGGCAATTTGATGAAGGGGCTTTTTGTGTTTTGCGCCTGCCTAAGGTGACTTCTGTGGAGCAGGTCAAGTCATTTGTGGGGCCGCGCGTCGATGCCGACCATCGCGATATCGCCGTGTTCCATACCATCGTCGACCCGGCGCTACGTGCTCGTGTGCTCGATTACCTGGGCATGCTGCATATCCGTTCGGTCGACCTGATCGGCCCGACGCTCGCCGTGCTGTCGTCGCTCATCGGTGTACCGCCCAAGGGCGTCGCGGGCGTGATTCACAAGACCGATGACCGCTATTTCCATCGTATCGAGGCCATGGAGTATTTCGTTGAGCACGATGACGGGCGCGGTTGCGACGATCTGTCGGGTGCCGATATCGTGCTGCTGGGCGTATCGCGCACGTCCAAGACGCCGCTGTCGATGTATCTGGCCTATCAAGGTTACAAGGTTGCCAATGTTCCTTTGGCCCATGGCATGGAGCCGCCCAAGTCGATTTACGAGGTCGACCCGATGCGCCTGTTCGGCCTGATTTCGACCGTCGATGTGATTTCCGAAATTCGTGATAGCCGCTTGGGCGATGACTACGCTCGTGCCGTTGCCGGCTCCTATGCCGAGCCCGAGAGCGTGCGCAGCGAGCTTGAGGAAGCCCGTGCCCTCATGAAGCGCCTGGGCTGCTTTGTGGTGCGTACCGACGGCAAGGCCATCGAGGAAAGCGCTGCCGAGATCATTAGCCACTTGGAGGAAATCCAAGAAGCCCGCGCCCGCCGCGCCGCCCGTCGAGCCCAACAGCGGTACCTGAGATGATTTTTCTGGGACGGGGATTAAAAAATCATTAGGTACTCAATGATTTTTTAATCCCCGTCCCAGAAAAATCATCGAAGTGGCTAAAAAGTCTGAATTGGTAAAGCGATTTAGCAAAAACATTGCATCTGACCTGTATTTTCTTGTTGTGGTATCTTCATAAGGTAACCAACTTTACCTACCGTTTACCGCCAAATTTACCACGTTTACCAACCCCCGCGTCCTCTGCGCAAGCCCGCTCAATGCCCGCCGTATAGTACCCTCACGGCCCGCATCCGGCGGGTCGATTCGTTACCACGGTCGTGCGCGTAAGTGCATGGAAGGGGAAGTATCGTGAGCGATTGCAAGAGGGTTTATCGTTTTGGAACCGACGCCCAGGGCACCTGTGTCACTGAGGGCGACAAGTCCATGAACTTCGTGCTTGGCGGCAAAGGCGCAAACCTTGCCGAGATGAGCCGTATCGGCCTGCCGGTTCCCGGTGGCTTTACTATTACCTGCCAGACCTGTGTCGAGTACTCCGGTGCCGGCAACGTCTGGCCCGAAGGCGCACTCGATGAGATCGTTGCCGCCGAGGCTGACCTCGAGGCCCGCTGCGGCAAAAAGCTCGGCGACGCCTCCGATCCGCTGCTCGTGTCGGTTCGCTCGGGCGCTCCGTTCTCCATGCCCGGTATGATGGACACGGTCCTCAACTTGGGCCTCAACGACGATTCCGTTCAGGGTCTCATCGCCCAGACGCAAAATCCGCGTTTTGCCTGGGATAGCTACCGCCGCTTTATCCAGATGTTTTCCAACGTCGTCATGGGCGTTGATGCCGACCTGTTCGAGAACGCCCTGACCCAGGCCCGCCTGGTCGCCGGCATTCGCGTCGATTCCGAGCTTTCGGCCGAGGACCTGCAGGAACTCGTCGAGACCTTCAAGGGGATCTTCTCCGAGAACGTCGAGGCCGCCCTGTATCCCGAGCTCGAGGTTGCCGACGGCAAGCCCGTCTTCCCGCACGATCCTGAGCTTCAGCTGCGCCTTGCCATCCAGGCCGTCTTTGGCAGCTGGATGAACGAGCGCGCCTGCATCTACCGCAAACAGCACGGCATCTCCGACGAGCTCGGTACTGCCGTCAACGTCCAGGCCATGGCCTTTGGCAACAAGGGCGAGACCTCTGCGACGGGCGTCGCCTTTACGCGTAATCCGGCCGACGGCACCAAGGAGTTCTACGGTGACTTTTTGGTTAATGCCCAGGGCGAGGACGTCGTCGCCGGCATCCGCAACACCGAGCCCATTGGCGACCTCAAGGCCACCCCGGGCCTCGAGTCTGCAGGTGAGGAGCTCGAGCACGTGTTCCTGACGCTCGAGGACCATTACCGCGATATGTGCGATATCGAGTTCACCATCGAGCAGGGCAAGCTCTGGATGCTCCAGACCCGCGTGGGCAAGCGCACCGCCACCGCCGCCCTGCGCATCGCTATCGAAATGGTCGAGGAAGGCCTGATCACTCGCGAAGAGGCCGTGAGCCGCATCGACCCCGCGCAACTCGACCAACTCCTGCACCCGCAGTTTGACGCCTCCAAAAAGTACGAGGCGCTGGCCAGTGGTCTGAACGCCAGCCCCGGTGCCGCCGTGGGCGAGGTCGTGTTCTCGAGCGACGATGCCGTCGCGCGCGCCAACGAGGGCCGCAAGGTCATTCTGGTTCGCTGGGAGACCAACCCCGACGACCTGAAGGGCATGGTCGCCGCCGAGGGTATCCTGACCAGCCACGGTGGCAAGACGAGCCATGCCGCCGTTATCGCCCGCGGCATGGGTACGCCCTGCGTCTGCGGCGTTGAGCGCTTCCATATCGATGCCGCCGAGAAGGTCGTGCGCATCGAGGGCAGCGACCTCGTGCTGCACGAGGGCGATGTCATCTCCATCGACGGCACCCAAGGTATCGTCGTCGACGGCGCCGTCGATCTGGTTTCGGCCGAGCTCACCGGCGACCTGGACACCATCCTGTCCTGGGCCGACGAGATTCGTCTGGACGAGACCTGTGGCCATGCCAACCATGTGCGCGTCAACGCCGACAGCCCCGAGGATGCCGCGCTCGCGCTCGAGTTTGGCGCCGAGGCCATTGGCCTGTGCCGCACCGAGCACATGTTCCTGGGCGACCGCAAGAACATCATCCAGAGCTTTATCCTGTCTGACGATGAGGCCGTGAAGCAGCAGGCCCTGGCCGACCTGCTCAAGGTTCAGACCGAGGACTTCCTGGCGATGTTCAAGACCATGTCCGGTCGCGATGTGGTCGTCCGCCTGCTCGATCCGCCGCTTCATGAGTTCCTGGATAATCCTCGCGAGCTCGAGGTCGCCATCACCAAGAAGGAAGCCGCTGACGCCAGCGAGGAAGAGCTTGCCGTCCTGCGCGCCCGCCTGCGCCGTATCGACGGCATGGTCGAGTCGAACCCCATGCTCGGGCTGCGCGGCGTGCGCCTGTCCGTCGTCTTTGGCGATCTGCCGCTCATGCAGGTCCGCGCTGTGGCCACGGCTGCTGCCCGCCTTATCAAGGAAGGCGTCGACCCGCGCCCCGAAATCATGGTTCCGCTCGTTTCCATCACGGCCGAGCATGTCCAGACCCGCGAGGTTATCGAGCGCGTAATCGCCGAGGTTTCCAACGAAGAGGGCGTCGAGCTCAATATTCCCGTGGGCACGATGCTCGAGCTGCCGCGCGCCTGCATGGTCGCTGACGAGATCGCCCATCACGCAGACTTCTTCTGCTTTGGCACCAACGACCTCACCCAGACCACCTTCGGCTTCTCCCGCGACGATGCCGAGGCCAAGTTCATCCCGCTGTACATGCACAAGAAGATCTTAAAGGACAACCCCTTCGAGACCATCGATACGGCAGTACTCGAGCTGGTGCGCATGGCTGTCGAGAAGGGCCGCGCCACCAACCCCGACATGCACTTTGGCGTGTGCGGTGAGCACGGCGGCGACCCCAAGTCCATCAAGGGCCTGTTTAACGTGGCCGATGTGGACTATGTGTCCTGCTCGCCCTACCGCGTGCCCCTCGCACGCCTGGCTGCCGCTCAGGCCAAGCTCGAGGCTAAGCGTTCCGCCTAACGTTTTGGGTTTAGACGCCTAGCGTAGCCCCCCTTCATGCCGCCCGTCTCATTCGTGAGACGGGCGGTTATCATGTGCGGGTTTTGTCTTTTTGTCTGCGTAAAAAATTGTTCTTGCAGCAGAAACCCGCGCGTGTATACTCGAATACGTTTGTTCAACTACGTGCCGGCCAAGGTGGTACGGCACCTCTAGAAGAGTAAGGAATTGCACATGGATTACATCCGCGCAATCGAGCGTCAGCAGATCCGCGAGGACATTCCTCAGGTTCGCGTCGCCGACAACGTCAAGGTTCACTACCGCATTAAGGAAGGCGACCGCGAGCGCATCCAGGTCTTCCAGGGCGACGTCATCCGCATGGCCGGCGCCGGTGCCCGCGAGACCTTCACCGTCCGCAAGATGTCCTTCGGTGTCGGTGTTGAGCGTACCTTCCCGCTTCACAGCCCCAAGATCGCCAAGCTCGAGGTCGTTCGTCATGGTCGCGTCCGTCGCGCCAAGCTGTACTACCTCCGCGACAAGGTGGGCAAGGCTGCTCGCATCCCCGAGAAGCGCTAAGAAGATCGCAGCGTCTGTCCACTCGTTTGGACGTAAGGGTCACCTTCGGGTGGCCCTTCTTTTTATCTGATTTGCATGCAAGGAGGGCCTGGTATGGCCAACATGACGAGCTCGGTTTCGGCATCGCAGGTTGCCGGTGAGTTGGCGAGTGCTACGTTTGAGGAGATTCCCGCCCTCGTGGAGCATTATCGCGAGGATCCGCGCCAGCAGGTGATCAAGGCTTGCGAACGCGCCCTCAAACGCCATGCCAAAGAGCTTGCCGAGCGCGAGCGCGTCAATGACATGTATGAGCTTATGCATGAGCTTGGCGGCGATGGGGTGGTCGTTGGTGTCGACGAGGTGGGCCGTGGCTCGGTAGCGGGGCCCTTGACCGTGTGTGCCGTGTGCCTTCCGATGGAGCCGCGCATCTGGGGCATCAACGATTCCAAAAAGCTCACGCCGGCGCGCCGCGAGCTGCTCTCGGTTAAGATTGCCGAGGTGGCGACTGCTATCGGCTTTTGCCATATCGCTCCTGCAGATATCGATGAGATGGGTATGGCCCGCGCCATCCGCGCTGCCGTTGCGGGTGCGGTGGCCGATACGGGACTTGAACCCGACTGCGTCCTCATGGATGGCAACCCCTTGGGCGCCGTTCCCAATGAGCGCGACGTGGTTAAGGGCGATGCCAAGATCGCCTGCATCGCCGCGGCGTCCATCATGGCCAAGGTCACGCGTGACGAGATGATGGTCGAGTACGACGCCGAGTATCCCGAGTACCATCTGGCCGAGTCGAAGGGCTATGCGAGCCCCGAGCACATCGAGGCCATTCGCAAACATGGACTTTGTCCGCTGCACCGCGTGAGCTTTTGCGGAAACTTTCTGCAGACTGAGCGCCTTTTCTAGGCCAATTGTGGAGACATGGACCTCTGGGGTTTTATAAACCTGCTGGTAGCGGGCCGTATGCAACACCATTGTTGCGTACGGCCCGTTTTTTGACGGCATTTGGTCAGCTTTTGGTTTGCTTCCGGTACTTACCCGCATGAAAGGTGCCCTCATCATCGGGGCAATGCAGTGTGCGGGGAAGGAGACCCCATGAGTGCCGCAAGCAAAAAGAGCAAGACGCAGCAGCTCAAGGAGCGTTGGGAAAACGGCGAGCTCGACTCCGGGGCGATGACGCCCGAGTTTATCAAGGGACTCAGTCCCCGCGAGCTAGGCATGCTGGGCGAGCTGATCACCATCGACTACTTTAACGAGCGCGGCTACACCTTGCTGGAGCAGGGCTATCGTTGCACCGAGGGCGAGGCCGATCTGGTGCTGCTCGATGAGCTCGACGATGTCGTGGTGATGGCCGAGGTCAAGACGAGACGCGTCGCCCTGGATTGCACCACGCGGGTCTTTCCCGAGGAGGCCGTGGACGCCCAAAAGCAACGCCGCTACCGCCGCATCGCAAGCTGCTATCTCATGGAGCATTATCCGCTCAAGGCGATTCGCTTCGATGCTGTGGGTGTCACCATCCGCGGCGGGCATATCGCCGAGATCGAGCACCAGTACAACGCGTTCGATTGGCAGGTGTCGTGATGGCGTTCGAGACGTTTGCCGTTCACGCGGCCTGCATCCGCGGCGTCGAGGCGATTCACGTCACGGTCGAGGTCTCGCTTGCCGGTGGCGTTCCGGGCATCCAGATGCTCGGCATTCCGAGTATGGAGGTGATGGAGTCACGCGGTCGTATTCGCTGCGCGATGCGCTCCGCCGGGTTCGAGATCCCGCGCTCGGGCATTACCGTTAACCTGGCACCCGGCGATATCCGCAAGACCGGTAGCGGCTTTGACCTGCCCATCGCCATCGCGGTTCTAGCGGCCGATGAGCAGATTCCCCGTGACAACCTCGATCGCTGCCTTATCGCAGGTGAGCTTGGTCTGGACGGTACGGTGCTTCCCGTCAAGGGCGAGGTGGCGTTTCAGCTATTGGCTCGCGACATGGGGCTGTCTTTTATCGCCGGCAGGTCCGATCAGCATGTGCCACTCGCGGGCGTAGATTGCGGCTTTATCGACCATCTGTCTCAGCTTGCTCACGGCATGGGCGATGCCGCACGGCACTACTTGGATTCCGAGGGTGTCGAGGCGACCTTTGAGCCCGAGCTCGACTATGCAGACGTGCTGGGGCAGGAAGTCGCTAAACGCGGCATGGCGCTTGCGGCGGCAGGAGAACTCGGCTTGCTTATGATCGGGTCTCCGGGATCGGGCAAGACGATGCTCGCACGCCGTATGACCGGCATCCTGCCCGAGCTTTCCGTTGAGGATCAGCAGGAGGCACTGTGCATCCATTCGGTTTTGGGTGAGAACATTGATGGCTTGTTGGCGGGGCACCGCCCCTTCCGCAGTCCCCACCACAGTATTTCGACCGCAGGCCTTATCGGCGGCGGGCGCCCGGTGCACCCGGGTGAGATCAGCCTTGCTCATGGCGGCGTGCTCTTTTTGGACGAGCTTGCCGAGTTTCCCACTGGCGTGCTGCAGACGCTGCGTCAGCCCATCGAGCGCGGCTACGTGAGGATCGTACGCGTCGACGGGGCTTTTACCTTCCCGTCGCGCTTTCAGCTGCTGGCTGCGAGCAATCCCTGCCCCTGCGGCTTTTTGGGCGATCGCGAGGTGCCGTGTCGCTGCTCGGCGGCGATGGTCGAGCGCTATCGGTCTAAACTGCGCGGTCCTTTGGCCGACCGTATCGACATGATGATCGATGTGACCCGTCCCGACCCTCAAGTGATTATCGAGGGTGCGGAGGGCATGTCGTCGGCCGAGTTACGTGACTACGTTGTGCGCGGTCGCGCCTTTCGCGCTTGGCGCGAATCCCGCATGGACGATGCGGATGCCGAGGGCGAGGATGACGAGACTCGGTCCATTGACGGCGTCGTTTCGACCTTTGAGCTCGATGATGCGGCGGAGAAGTGTGTGCTCGGCCTGTCGAAGCGCACGCATCTCACAGGGCGTGGCATCGTGCGCCTTGTTCGCATTGCGCGCACGATCGCAGATGTCGCCGAGAGCGAGCAGGTGACGCAGGACCACGTGCTCGAGGCGGCGATGTACCAGGGAAGGAGGGACCAATGATGGCTGAGGGGACCTTCGAGCTGCATCCAGGTGACGCGTTGTATCCCGAGACCGTTTTGGAGCTTTCTGATGTACCTCAGACGCTCTATGTGCGCGGCAACCCCGAGGCGCTTTCGACGCCCGCGCTCTCCATCATCGGTGCGCGAAAGGCCTCGCCGTATGGTCTTGCCGTGGCAGAGCTTGCGGCGAAGGTGGCGGTTGAGGCGGGAGTGACGGTAGTTTCGGGCGGTGCGGTCGGTTGTGACCAGGCCTCGGGTTGGGCTGCGGTCAACGCCGGCGGCAAACACGTCGTGGTGCTGGGGACGGGCGCCGACGTGGTCTACCCGCGTTCGAGCGCGGGGCTTATTACGCGCACGCTCGATACGGGCGGCGCGGTCGTGTCGATCTCTCCGTGGGGCATGGGTCCGCGCAAGTTTGCCTTTCCGCGTCGCAATCGCGTGATCGCGGCCCTGTCGCAAGCCCTCTTTGTATCCGAGGCGGGTATGCCTTCCGGGACGTTTTCTACAGCCGAGGCTGCTATGGATTTGGGGCGCGAACTTCTTGCCGTGCCGGGGTCGATCCTATCGCCCGAGTCGCGTGGCACGAATTACCTCATTGCGAACGGTGCCTGCTGCATTGTCGACGAGGAGTCCATCGAGATGGCTATCTCTCGCATATACGGCACCCTGCGCTACTCGCGCCCCGATGCTCCCGGCATTGCCGACCTGAATCCAACACAGCAGACCGTGATGCATGCGCTCATCGCCTCGCCGCTCAAGGTCGACGACATCGCGGCGCTCGTCTCACTCGATGCTGTCGGCGTACTCAAACTCTTGGGTTCGCTTGAACTCGAGGGCCTTATCGAGCGCATGATGGATGGAAGGTATGCGCCCTCCAAGTTTGCCCTTCACGCCCAGACGCCCTTCGGTCACAATGGAAAACGTGTCAATTAGAAAGGTGTTTGCAGATGCAGTTCGATCAGGTGACGGTTATCGGTGGCGGTCTGGCGGGTTCGGAATGCGCGATCCAGCTGGCAGACCGCGGGTTTGCCGTAAAGCTGTGCGAGATGCGCCCCCAGGTGAGCTCCCCGGCTCACCATACCGATCACCTGGCAGAGCTCGTCTGCTCCAATTCGTTTAAGTCGACCCGTCCGGATTCCGCGGCTGGTTTGCTGAAGGCCGAGCTTGAGCGCATGGGTTCAGTCCTGCTCGACTGCGCCCATCGCGCTGCTGTTCCCGCTGGTGGCGCCCTGGCGGTCGACCGTGTTACATTCTCCGAGCTCGTCGAGGCTGAGGTTGCCGCCCGCCCCAATATCGAGGTCGTTCACGGCGAGGTCACCCAGATCCCCGAGGGCCACGTGGTCATTGCCGCGGGCCCGCTGTGTTCACCGGCGCTGAGCGAAGAGGTCATGAAGCTCGTCGGTGGCGACGCCCTTGCGTTCTTCGATGCCGCGGCGCCGATCGTCGATGCCTCCACGCTCGATATGGACGTGCTGTTTTCGCAGTCGCGCTACGAGGAGCAGGGGAGCGGCGACTATCTCAACGCTCCGCTCAACAAGGAGGAGTACGAGGCCTTTATCGAGGCGCTCACCACGGCCGACCGCGTGGTGCTCAAGGACTTTGAGGGCGGCGATCTGTTCCAGGCCTGCCAGCCTGCCGAGGAGGTTGCGCGCACCGGCAAGGACGCCATTCGCTTTGGCGCCATGAAGCCCGTCGGCCTCACCGACCCGCGTACCGGACGTCGCCCTTGGGCGGCGATTCAGCTGCGTGCCGAGAACAAGGAGAAGACCGCCTATAACCTGGTGGGCTTCCAGACCAACCTGACCTTTGGCGAGCAGAAGCGCGTCTTCCATATGGTGCCGGGCCTGGAGAACGCTGAGTTCTTCCGCTACGGTGTCATGCACCGCAATACCTTTGTCGACGCCCCGCACGTGCTCGATGGCACCTTTGCCGTGCCCGGTACCGGCGTGCGCCTGGCCGGTCAGATCACCGGCACCGAGGGGTACATGGAAGCCGTGGCGACCGGTCTGCTCGCGGCGCTCAACACCTATGCAGAGGCTATCGGCGCCGATTCCGTCGAGTTGCCCCGCGTGGGCGCCCTGGGTGCGCTCGTGGGCTATGCGACCGATCCTGCCACCGTGGGCTATCAGCCCATGCATGTCAACTTTGGCCTGGTGCCGCCACTCGAGGATGGTAAGCGCCGCAGCAAGCGCGACCGCTACCAGGCCTATGCGGACCGTGCGCTCGAGGCCCTTGACGCCTATCTGGCCACTCGCCCCGATCTGTTTGGAGGCGACCGGTCATAGCCTTTGACCTGTACGACACCGTCGACTCGTTTATCGCCTATATCGCACGCGTCGAGGGACTTTCTCCCAACACGGTGACGGCCTATGGCTCGAGGCTGGAGCGCTTTGCTGCGTGGTGCGAACGCGAGGGCATCGACGCTCGCGCCGCCGACGTACGGACCGTTCGTTCCTATTTGGCCGAGCTGTCGCGTGGCCAGGTGGCGGCTCGGACCCTTGCGGCACACCTGTCTGCCATTCGCTCACTCTATCGGTGGATGGCTGTCGAGGGGATTGTCGAGGGCGATGCGGTCTCGGCGATCGCATCGCCCAAGCTGCCGCGCGACCTGCCGGGCGTCCTTACGACTCAACAGGTGGAGGCACTCCTCAAAGCCCCCGATACCTCAACACCCGCGGGACTGCGCGATGCGGCGATGCTCGAGTTGCTCTATGCCTCGGGTGCCCGCATCTCAGAGCTTGCGGCGCTCAATGTGGAATCCATCTCATGGTCCGAGCGCACGCTGCGCCTGTGGGGCAAGGGGTGCAAAGAACGTATCGTCCCCCTGTATCGTCGTGCGCTCGAGGTGACTCGTTTCTATATTGAGGAGGGGAGGCCGGTGTTGCTCGCTCAGGCAAAGCGCCGTGACCCCGCCACCGGGCCGCATCCGCTGCTTATATCGGCGCGCGGCAATCGCATGAGCGCCGCCATGCTCCGGCGGCGGTTCCATACGCTGGCGACGCTCGCCGGCATTCCGGCCGACATCGCCCCGCATGCGATGCGCCATACCTTTGCGACCGACTTGCTCGAGGGCGGTGCGGACCTGCGCTCGGTCCAAGAGCTGCTGGGTCATGCGAGCCTGTCCACGACGCAGATCTACACGCATCTCACACCCGATCGGCTTAAGCGGGCTGTGGCTCAAGCCCATCCCCGCGGCGAATAGTTGCTGGGACGTCCCGCGCCGCACTCAGGTGTGTGGTTTTGATTGCGGGTTGGCAGGAAGAAGCATTCCTGCTATCATTCATCGGGTTGCTTCACGGCAACATGTTTTTATCACGCACGCGCGGCTACTTCATACCGTGGTGCCCGGGCTTTGGTAGCACATGTCCGGGTTGGTTTTGGAGGATGACCCCGCGCGGAGGCAAACCACAGGAGGTTTAACATGGCTACCAAGATTAATATCCGCACCCTGCTCGAGGCCGGCTGCCACTTCGGTCACCAGACCCGTCGCTGGAACCCCAAGATGAAGCCGTTCATCTTCGGTGAGCGCAACGGCATCTATATCCTTGACCTCAAGCAGACCATCCTCGACGCCGACCAGGCCTACACCTTCGTCAAGAACGTCGCCAAGGGAGGCAACGTGCTGTTCGTCGGCACCAAGAAGCAGGCTCAGGAGGCCGTCAAGAACGCTGCTGAGCGCGCCAACATGCCTTACATCAACCAGCGTTGGCTCGGCGGTATGCTGACCAACTTCGTCACCATCCGCTCCCGCATCAACCGCATGGAGGAGCTCGAGGCTATGGTCGAGGACGGCCGCATGGCTGTTCTGCCCAAGAAGGAGCAGGCTGTTCTCGGCAAGGAGCTCACTAAGCTCCAGACCAACCTCGGTGGCGCCCGCGACATGAAGGGTCTGCCCCAGGCTCTCTTCGTCATCGACACCAAGCGCGAGGAGAACGCCATCAAGGAGGCCCAGCGCCTGAACATCCCCGTCGTCGCCCTGATCGACACCAACTCCGATCCCGACGAGGTCGAGTACGGCATCCCCTGCAACGATGACGCTATCTCCGCTGTCACCCTTATGTGCGAGCTCATGGCTGACGCCTGCCTCGCTGGCTCCGGCAAGGAGCAGGTCTCCGAGGCCGAGATGGCCGCTGAGCCCAAGGCCGAGTAAATCAGTCTTAGTTAATTCTTTTTCATCTCTTTGAAAGGAACCACAATGGCCCAGATTACCGCCGCTATGGTTAAGCAGCTCCGCGAGATGACCGACTCCCCGATGATGGAGTGCAAGAAGGCTCTCGTCGAGGCTGACGGCGACATGGACGCCGCTGTCGACGTTCTGCGTAAGAACGGCCTTGCCAAGGCTGCCAAGAAGGCTGGCCGTGAGACCAACGAGGGCGCTGTCGCCGCGTTCGTCTCCGAGGATGGCAAGACCGGCGCTCTGCTCGAGCTCTCCTGCGAGACCGACTTCGTTGGCTCCAACGCCAAGTTCACCGGCTTTGCTTCCAAGGTCGCTGAGGTTGTCGCTACCACCGAGCCTGCTGACGTCGACGCTCTGCTCGAGAAGCCGATGGGCGAGGAGACCGTTTCCTCCGAGCTCACCGAGATGATTCACATCATGGGCGAGAACATGAAGATCTCCCGCTTCGCTGCTCGCAAGGCTGAGAACGGCGCGCTCGCTTCTTACATCCACATGGGTGGTAAGATCGGCGTCCTCGTCGAGTTCGCCTTCGAGAAGGCCGAGACCGCTCAGGCTGAGTCCTTCAAGACCTTCGCTCACGACGTTGCCCTTCAGGTTGCCGCCGTCGCCCCGATCTGTGCTACCCGCGATCAGGTTCCGGCCGAGACCGTCGAGCACGAGAAGCAGATCTACATGGCTCAGGCTGCCGAGTCCGGTAAGCCCGAGGCTATCCAGGAGAAGATGGCTGTCGGCCGTCTGGAGAAGTTCTACAAGCAGTCCGTGCTCACCGAGCAGGAGTTCATCAAGGACAGCTCCCTCACCATCAAGAAGTACGCTGAGCAGGTCTCCAAGGAGCTCGGCGACACCATTACCGTCGTTGCCTTTGACCGTCTGGTTCGTGGCGAGTAAATAAGCTCTTGTAGCTGGTAATGAGCAGGCTGTGGGTTTTACTCACAGCCTGCTTTTTCATGGCTCTTCTTAGAGCCTTTGATAGAATGTTGAGAGTTCAATCTAAAGGAGGATCGCTTTGTCCGACATCCGATATAAACGCGTGCTTCTTAAGCTTTCTGGCGAAGCACTGATGGGCGACGGCCAGTATGGCATCGACCCCAAGGTTACCGACCATCTTGCCAAACAGGTCAAGGAGCTGCTCGCCGTTGGCCATGAGGTCGGCGTCGTTGTCGGCGGCGGTAATATTTTCCGCGGCATGGCCGGCGCTGCCGGTGGCATGGAGCGTGCTCAGGCCGACTACATGGGCATGCTGGCAACCGTTATGAACGCGCTCGCCCTGCAGGATGCCTTCGAGCACAACGATGTTCCCTGCCGCGTTATGAGCGCTATCCAGATGAACGAGATCTGCGAGCCCTATATTCGCCGTCGCGCCATCAACCACCTTTCCAAGGGCAACGTCGTTATCTTTGCCGCCGGTTCGGGCAATCCGTACTTTACGACCGACACCGCCGCGGCTCTTCGTGCGTGCGAGATCGGCGCCGAGATTCTGATTAAAGCCACCAAGGTTGACGGCATCTACGACAAGGATCCCGTCAAGTGCGCCGACGCCGTCCGTTTTGACAAGATTACCTATCACGAGGTGCTCGTCCGCGGTCTGCAGGTTATGGATTCCACGGCTACGGCACTGTGCCAGGACAACCGTATGCCGATTTTGGTCCTCAACATCGATGGCGAGGACACCGTCAAGCGCGCGCTCGCGGGTGAGCCCGTCGGCACGCTCGTCTATCAGGAGGATTAAGCATGGCAGAGAACATCACCGCCCATATGGACAAGTCGCTCGAGTCCCTCAAGCATAACTTCTCCAAGGTCCGTACCGGCCGCGCCAATGCCAACATTCTGTCCGACATCACCGTCGATTATTACGGTGTTCCCACGCCGGTCACGCAGATTGCCGCCGTCAAGACCCCCGAGGCCCACATGCTGCTCATCGAGCCGTGGGACAAGGCACTTATCAACGCTATCGTCAAGGCCATCGGCGCTTCCGATCTGGGTATTACCCCCAACTCCGATGGCACCGTCGTTCGTCTGCCGTTCCCGGCTCCCACCGAGGAGCGCCGTCGCGAGCTCGTCAAGGAGTGCCGCGAGTACGCCGAGCAGGCCAAGGTGTCTATCCGTAACATCCGTCGCGACTTCAACAACAAGCTCGAGCGCGATGAGGAGCTCACCGAGGACGATGTCCGTCGCGAGCAGGCCAAGGTCCAGAAGCACACTGATGAGTATGTCGCCAAGGTCGAGGAGCTTCTGAAGGAAAAAGAAGCCGAGGTCATGGAGATCTAAGGTGCAATACGACGAGCATAAACTGGTCGAGTACTTTGCCGACGCCCCTGCGGGCGTCGGTTTTTCAGACCTTGACCTCAATAACATTCCGCACCATATCTCATGCATCATGGACGGCAACGGTCGTTGGGCCACGTCGCGCGGTCTTGCACGCACTGAGGGCCACAAGGCGGGTATCGTCTCGCTGCGCGAGATCATTACCGCCTGCGTGCGCCTGGGCGTCGACGTGCTTTCGGCCTATGCGTTTTCTACCGAAAACTGGAACCGCCCGCAGCATGAGGTCAACGTCTTGATGCACCTGTTTGCCAAGACGTTCATCGACGAGTTGCCGCTTCTGAAGCGCGAAAACGTGCGCGTTGTCTTTTTGGGTGATATTTCCGCGCTGCCCAAGAAGACCCGCGACGTTTTTGAACGCGGTCTTGCTGAGTGCGCCGATCACACCGGTATGACGCTGGCGCTTGCCGTCAACTACGGCGCGCGTGCCGAGATTACTCGCGCTGTCCGTCAGATCGCACTCGACGTTGCCGCCGGTAAGATCGACCCTGCCGCAATTGATGACGACATGGTGGCTTCTCACCTCTATACTGCCGGTCTTCCCGATCCTGAGCTTGTGATTCGCACCTCTGGTGAGCTGCGCCTTTCGAACTATCTGCTGTGGCAGGTGGCTTATTCCGAGTTCTACGTCACCGATACCTATTGGCCCGATTTTGATCGTTGGGGCCTTGTCGACGCCATTTTGGCCTATCAGGGCCGTGACCGTAGGTTTGGTGGACTGAGCAAGACCGAGGAGGCTTAATCGTGTCCAATCGTCCCAAGGCATCTTCTCCCAAGACGCCTGCGCGCAAAGCTGCCACTTCGGGAGCGCCTGCAGCGAAGAGCGGCACCGGTTCGTGGCTGGCGGGCTTTATTACCCGTGCCGCCGCCGGTATCGTCTACGCCGTTGTCTTTATCTTGTGCTTGGTTTTGGGTATTGTGCCCACGGCCATCTTTGTTTCTGTCATGAGCGGTCTGTGCTGCTATGAGTTTTTCCGTATGACGAGGCTCGATGGCAAGATGGCTAACGAGCGCATGGGTATCGCTGCCGCCGTACTCTTTCCGCTGTCGGCGTTGGGCGATTCGATGTTGCTGAATACCCTGCTTTTTGCCCTGATGCTCGCTGTGGGCATTTGGTATGTCTGGTCGCCGCGTACCCGCATCTCTGATGTGGCCGTGACGCTCATGGGTCCCATCTACACTGGCTTTATGCTGTCGGCTATCGTGCTGCTGCGCGATGCCGTGCCCGGTTTTGCCGGCGCCCTGCTTTCGGTGGGCGTTTGTGCGTCCCTTTGGGTCTCCGATTCGTTTGCCTACATCGTGGGCAGCCGTATCGGTAAACACAAGATGGTCCCCAAGATCTCTCCCAAAAAGAGCTGGGAGGGGTTTGTTGGCGGCATTCTTGGCTCGGTTTTGATTTGGCTCATCCTGTGGGCGACGCACTTCTACAAGCTCAGCCTGCCCTATGCGCTGCTGTGCGGCGTGGTCGTGTCCGTCCTGGGCGTTATCGGCGACCTCATCGAGTCGCGCATCAAGCGCGGTGTGGGCGTCAAGGATTCCGGCAACCTTATCCCGGGCCATGGCGGCATGCTCGATCGTAGCGATTCGCTTATCTTTGGCTGCATTACCGCGCAGCTGCTTTTGATGATCGGAGGCGTGCTGTAATGTCCTTCCAGACGACGTATGGCCCCGATGGACGTCTCCGTGTTGCCATCCTGGGTTGTACGGGCTCTATCGGCACCCAGGCGCTCGATGTGTGCCGCCAGCATGCCGATCGCCTGCAGGTGACGGCGCTGTCCGTTAACTCCAGTACCTCCGAGCTCGTTGCCGCTGCCCGCGAGTTCTCGGTTCCGGCGGTTGCCGTGGCCGATGTCGCTCATGGCGATGACGCCGTGCTGCAGGAGTTGCCCGAGGGAACGAAGCTCGGCGTTGGCGCGCAGGCGGTTTGCGAGCTCGCGTGTCGCGACGATGTCGACTGCGTGCTCGTCGCTATTGTGGGCGCCGCCGGTCTCGAGGCGAGCCATGCGGCCTTGACCTCGAATAAGCGTCTTGCCCTTGCCAACAAGGAGTCCCTCGTCGTCGGCGGCGACTTGCTTATGCCGTTGGCGCAACCGGGCCAGCTTATTCCAGTCGACTCTGAGCACTCCGCCATCTACCAGTGCTATCTGGGGGAGAACCCACGCGAGGCTCATTGTATTTGGCTCACCTGCTCGGGCGGTCCGTTCTTTGGCCGCACCCGCGACGAGCTCAATCGCGTGACGCGTGCCGATGCCCTCGCACATCCCACGTGGGCCATGGGCGCCAAGATCACCATCGACTCCGCCACCCTCATGAACAAGGGCCTGGAGCGCATTGAGGCCATGCATCTGTTTAACTGCGACCTCGATTTCATTAACGTGGTCGTGCAGCGTCAGTCCAAGATTCACTCTATGGTCGAGTTTGCCGACGGCTCCGTGATGGCGCATCTCGGTGCTTCCGACATGCGTATTCCCATCCAGTTCGCGTTCTCGTATCCCGAGCGTTGGGATACCCCGGCGCCTCGTATCGATTTCCGCGAGCTGGGGCAGCTCACGTTTGATGCTGCCGACATGGATACCTTCCGCTGTCTGGCACTGGCCGAGCGTGCCGGCAAGACGGGTGGCACCATGCCGTGCGTGCTCAATGCCGCCAACGAGGTCGCCGTCGATGCCTTCCTGCACGATGGCTGCAGCTTTACCGATATCGATCGCATTGTGGAATCCTGCATGGATGCCCACGATATGCAGGCGGTCGATTCGTTTGAGCAGCTTCGCGACATCGATGCGTGGGCGCGTGAAAAGGCTGCGCAGGTACTCGCCGCAACCCGTTCCTAACCCATAAGGATTGCTTTTTCGTTTTATGGATACTGTTCTGAGCGTTCTCTCATCGGTCTTTTGGGGCCTGCTGATGCTTTCCGTCCTCGTGTTTTTGCACGAGGGCGGCCACTTTTTGGCGGCGCGTGCCTGCGGCGTCCGTGTGACCGAGTTCTTTTTGGGCCTGCCGTGCCGCTTTGACATCCATTACACGTCGCGTCGCATTGGAACCAAGTTTGGCGTGACCCCGCTGCTGCTGGGTGGCTACGCTGCCATCTGCGGTATGGATCCGACCGATGTCTCCTGCGCCGATCGCGTGCTCGCGGCTATCTACCGTCATGGTCGCGTGACCGTGGCCGACCTTGCTGTCGAGCTCGAGCTTTCCGAGGAGGATGTGCTCGAGGCTTGTGCTCTGTTGCTGGGCTGGGGCTCCATCGCTCCCTGGTATGAGGAAGGGGAGAAACCCTCGCCGAGCTACTATCCCACCAAGTATCAGACGCTGCCGCGAGACGCGGCGGGTTACACCACCTTTGACGGCCGCCGGTTCGATCGAGAGCATGCGACTGCCGAGGGCGATGTGTGGGAGCTGCCGTGCGGCGAGGCTGATTTCTTGGCGCAAGAGCGCTCGCACACTTATCTTGGCCAGGGCTTTCTCAAGCGCGCCTTTATGCTGCTCGCGGGCATTCTCGTCAATATCCTGACGGGTTTTTTGCTGCTTATGAGCATCTATTCCATTGCGGGCGTCACCGTGCCGATCGATACCAACGTGATCGGTCAGGTTGACGAGGGGTCTATTGCCGCCAAGGCGGGTATCGAGGCTGGTGATGCGATCCTTTCGGTTGACGGTGTATCGTGCTCCACATGGATGAACGTTTACGATGCCATCGGCAAGGCCGCCGGTAAGGACGATATCGCCATCGAGTACGAGCGTGACGGCAAGCAGCATTCGACCACGGTTGCGCTCAAAGAGGACGAGCGCCTAGGTGTGTATGCCTCTACGCAGGTAGTCCGTTTGGACCCCATCACCTCGGCGCGTCTGTCATTCTCCTATGTTGTGCAGACCGCGGAGGGCGTGATGCGCCTGCTCCAGCCGCAGCATACGATGGAGATTCTCGATCAGTCTTCTTCGATCGTGGGTATTAGCGTTATGTCCTCACAGGCTGCTGCTGCCGGCCCCGTAACGTTCCTGTCGTTTGCAGCGCTCATCTCATTCTCGCTGGGCTTTATGAACTTGCTGCCCATTCCGCCGCTCGACGGGGGAAAGCTGGTTATCGAGATCATCCAAATGGTCGCCGGTCGCGAGCTGCCACTCAAGGTGCAGACAATCGTCAGCTATGTCGGCATCGCGCTCTTTGCGCTGCTGTTTGTTTATATGCTTCGTTCCGACGTCCTTCGATTTATTTTGTAGGGGAGTGTTTGGATTGTCTTTATCCCATCCTTTGCCGCGCGAGCTGACGCGCCCCGTATATGTGGGCGGCGTGCAGATCGGTGGTGGCGCGCCGGTGGTGGTTCAGTCCATGACCTGCACCGATACCGCCGACGCCCAGGCAACGCTTGCGCAAGTGCGTGCGCTTGCCCAGGCGGGTTGCGATGTTGTTCGCGTGAGCGTGCCTACCGAGGCTGCGCTCGAGGGCTTTCGCACGATTTGTGCCGAGTCTCCGGTGCCAATCGTCGCCGATATCCACTTTAACCATAAGCTTGCCATCGGCGCCGTCGAGGCCGGTGCCGCCAAGCTGCGCATCAACCCCGGCAATATCGGCGATTGGGCCAAGGTTGACGCTGTCATCGATGCCGCGGGTGCCGCGGGCTGCGCGATTCGCATTGGCGTGAACGCGGGCTCGCTTGAGCAAGATATTGCCGAGCGCGACAATCTTTCGCAGCCCGAAAAGCTCGTGATGTCGAGCGAGCGTTTCGTCAAGCATTTTGAAGACCGCGGCTTTACGAACATCGTGCTTTCGGCTAAGGCCCATAGCGTGCAAACGACGCTTGATACCTATCGAGCCCTGTCGCGTGAGATTCCCCACGTTCCGCTTCACCTGGGCGTAACCGAGGCGGGTACCAAGCTTCAGGGCACCATTAAGAGCTCGGTGGGCCTTGGTATTCTGCTGTCTGAGGGTATCGGTGACACCATGCGCGTCTCGCTCACGGCCGATCCGGTCGAGGAGCCGCCGGTCGCCTGGGGTATCCTGCAGTCCCTTGGCCTGCGCCGCCGTGGTCCCGAGATCGTCTCGTGTCCCACGTGCGCTCGTTGCCAGGTCAACCTCATTCCCATCGCCGAGGAGGTTACCGAGCGACTGAAGAACTATTCCGCGCCGCTTTCCATCGCCGTGATGGGATGTGCCGTTAATGGCCCCGGTGAGGCTTCTGATGCCGACCTGGGCGTTGCTTGCGGACGTGGTCAGGCCTTGCTCTTTTCGCATGGCCAGATCATTGGTAAAGTAGCTGAGGACCAAATTGTCGACGCGCTTATGGCAGAGGTCGACAAACTTATTGAGGAGAAATAAATGACCCGAGCAATGTATATGTCTAAGCTCTATGCGCCGACGCTTAAAGAGGATCCGGCGGACGCTGAGCTCGCCAGCCACCGCCTGCTGCTCCGTGCCGGCATGATCCGCAAGGAGGCCGCCGGTCTGTATTCCTACCTGCCGCTCGCATGGCGCTCGATTCGCAAGATCGAGAACATCGTGCGCGACGAGATGGATGCCGCCGGTGCCCAGGAGCTCATGATGCCCATTATGGTCGACGCTGAGCTATGGCGCGAGTCCGGCCGCATCGACGCCTATGGCAAGGAACTCGTGCGCTTCGATGACCGCCACGGCCGCGAGTTCGTGCTGGGCCCCACGCACGAGGAGACCGTGACCGCCCTGGTTCGCAATGAGCTGCGTTCCTACAAGCAACTGCCCGTTAACCTCTACCACATCCAGGACAAGTTCCGCGACGAGTTCCGTCCCCGCTTTGGCCTGATGCGCGGTCGCGAGTTCATCATGAAGGACGCCTACAGCTTCTCTGCCACGCAGGAGAGTCTGCAGGAGGAGTACGACAAGATGAAGCAGGCCTACGCCAACATCTGCGAGCGCTGCTACATCAAGGCTCTGCCCGTAGTCGCCGACTCCGGCGAGATCGGTGGCGACACCTCCGTCGAGTACATGGCTTTGGCCGACGCCGGTGAGGCCTCGCTCGTCTACTGCGACGAGTGCGGCTTTGCTGCCGATGACGAGGCCGCAAGTACCAAGGTCGTTGTGACCGAGGGTCCTGGCGACGGTACGCTTACCAAGGTCGAGACTCCGGGTATGGGCACCATCGAGGCCGTTGCAAAGTTCTTCGGCTTCCCCGAGAACGGCACGCGCAAGTCGCTGGCACTCATCGACGCTGAGGGCAAGCCTGTCGTGGCCATCGTTCCGGGCGATCATGAACTCAACGACTGCAAGGCCGAGCATGTTTTTGGCAAGGGCTATCGCATGATGACCGACGATGAGCTTCAGGCGAACGGCCTGCACAAGGGCTTTATCGGACCGGTCAACCTGCCCGAGGGCATCCGTCTGGTGTGCGACGAGAGCCTGCGCGAGTCCAAGCAGTGGGCCTGCGGTGCCAACGAAGTCGATTATCACTTTACCGGTGCCTGCCCCGAGCGCGACTTTACCGTCGACGAGTGGGCCGACCTGGTCACCGTCGTTGCCGGCGATCCCTGCCCGCACTGCGGCAAGCCGCTCTCTGCTGCTCGCGGCATCGAGGTTTCTCAGGTCTTCCAGCTGGGCACCAAGTATTCCGAGGCCATGGGTGCCACCTTTATGGACGAGGACGGCAAGGAGAAGCCGCTGATCATGGGCTGCTACGGCGTTGGTGTGTCCCGCTCGCTCGCTGCCGTCGTGGAGCAGCACAACGACGAGCACGGCATCGTCTGGCCGGTCTCCGTTGCCCCGTACGAGGTTGCGGTGATTCCGCTCGACCCCAAGAAGGAGGAGTGCGCTTCCGTCTGCGAGCAGATCGTTGATGGCCTGTGCGCCGAGGGTATCGAGGTCGTCGTCGACGATCGCGATGAGCGTCCCGGCTTTAAGTTTGCCGACAACGACCTTATGGGCTTCCCGTATCAGGTGGTGCTCGGCAAGCGTGGCCTTAAGAACGGCACCGTCGAGCTCAAGGACCGTGCCACGGGCGAGCGCGAGGACGTGGCGATCGACGAGGTCGTCACCAAGGTTGCCGAGCTTGTGAAGGCGGCACGCCGTTAATCGGCGATTTCGCTTGTAGTTCGATATACGGGACGGCCCCTGCATTTCTCCAGATCGGGGAGATGCAGGGGCCGTCCTTTTATCTTGTCGGCACGCTCAAGTGCTAAAAGGAAACCCCGCAGCCCATGCGAGCTGCGGGGTTTTCCTTTGTGCCTCCGATGCGAAATGAATCGCTCAGATATTACTGATAATCGACGACGTCGATCCAGTTCTTCAGGAACTCATCGTTCACGTTGCGCTTACGAGCGAGCTCGGAAGCGGCGACGATGCTCGTCCACTGACGCACGACCTGCATGGGCATGTCGGCGCGGTCGCAGTAGAGCTCCAGGTAGGCCTCGGCCTGGTCTTTGCTGTTGAGAGCAAAGAGCAGGTAGGTGGTGGCAACGTCGGCAGCAGGGGAGCCCTGGGTGGCGTGTGCCCAGTCGCACACATAGAGCTGGCCGTCGTCGCCGACGATGACGTTGGAGGGGTTGAAGTCGCCGTGGCAGACCTTGAACTCCTTGGTCATGCCGTCCAGACGCTCCTGAAGGTTGTAGCGCGTGGTGGCATTGAGCTGATCAAGGCTGTCGATCATGCGGGCGAACTTGTCGCGCTGACGGTTGAGCAGCGGGGAGGTGTAGCCGTGGATCTCGATCTGGAGGTCGACGAACATCTCGAGGTACTCACCAAAGCGCTGGGGCTCGGCAGTCATCTTCTCGGCAAGGGTGGTGCCCGGAACCTTCTCGGTCACGAGCGCCCAGCCGTTGGCGTTCTCGAGCTGGGAAACCTCGAGAGCCTTGGGGCTGCGGATGCCGCACTCATTGATGCGGGCAAGATTCAAAGCCTCGTTGAACACGTCGGAGACAGGCTTGGTCTCGTTAAAGACCTTGACGATCTTGTCGCCCAGGTCGTAAACGACCTTGTTGCCACGGCGGACGAGCTCGGTCTTGGAATCGGGTAGCAGCATGGTTGCATCCTTTCAACGATGCGATAGAAGCGACGGCGGGGGTGTGTGAAACACCCGTGCACCCCCGCCGTTAAAAACCGTGCTAAAACTAGCAGACGGCGTAGTCCTGGGGCTCGCGGCCGTAGTAGGCGTCCAGGTAGAGCTCCTTGATCTCGCTCATGAGCGGGTAGCGCGGGTTAGCGCCGGTGCACTGGTCGTTGAATGCCTGCTCGGTCATCTCGTCGAGGGTGTCGAGGAAGTACTGCTCGTCAACACCGTAGTCGGCGATGGTCTTCTTGACGCCGATGAAGTCCTTGAGCTCCTCGAGCTTCGTGATGAAGTTCTCGAAGACCTCCTTGTCGTCCTTGCCCTCGATGCCGCAGTACTTGGCCATCTCGGCGTAGTTGTGCAGCGCGTTGGGGTAAGGATACTGGGAGAACGTGCCCATCTTGACGGGAGCCTCGGCGGCGTTGTAGCGCATGACGCGGGTCAGGATGACGGCGTTGGCGAGGCCGTGGGGCAGGTGATGGAAGGCGCCGAGCTTGTGGGCCATGGAGTGGTTGAGGCCCAGGAAGGCGTTGGCGAAGGCCATACCGGCCATGCAGGAGGCGTTGTGCATCTCCTCGCGGGCATGCGGGTCCTTGGCGCCGTTCGTGAAGCTGGAGGGCAGGTTCTCGAAGACGAGCTTAGCAGCGCGCTCGGAGAGGCCCTTGGTGTAGTCGGAAGCCATGATGGAGACATAGGACTCGATGGCGTGGGTCATGACGTCGATGCCGGAGGCAGCGGTCAGGCCGCGCGGGGCGGTCATGCAGTTGTCGGCGTCGACGATAGCCATGTTGGGGAGCAGCGCGTAGTCGGCGAGCGGCCACTTGATGCCGGTCTCCTTGTCGGTGATGATGGCGAACGGCGTGCACTCGGAGCCGGTACCCGAAGAGGTCGGGACGGCGACGAAGTAGGCCTTCTTGCCCATCTCGGGGAAGGTGAAGATACGCTTGCGGATGTCCATGAAGTCCATGGCCATGTCCTCAAACTTGCACTCGGGGTGCTCGTACATCATCCACATGATCTTGCCGGCGTCCATAGCGGAGCCACCGCCGACGGCGATGATGACGTCCGGCTCAAAGAGAGCCATCTGCTTGGCGCCGCGACGTGCGCACTGCAGCGACGGATCGGGCTCGACGTCGTAGAAGCAGTCGTGGGCGATGCCCATCTCATCGAGCTTGGCCTCGATGGCGCGGGTGTTGCCATTCTTGAAGAGGAACTGGTCGGTGACGATGAAGGCGCGCTTCTTGCCCATGACGTTGCCCAGCTCGTCGAGGGCGACGGGCGTGGAACCCTTCTTGAAGTAGACCTTCTCGGGAGCGCGGAACCACAGCATGTTCTCACGGCGCTCGGCCACAGTCTTAACGTTGATCAAGTGCTTCACCCCAACGTTCTCGGAGACGGAGTTGCCGCCCCAGGAGCCGCAGCCCAGGGTCAGAGACGGCTTCATGCCAAAGTTGTACAGGTCACCGATGCCGCCGTGCGAGGACGGGGTGTTGATGACGATACGGCAGGCCTTCATGACGTGCTCGAACAGGCTGATCTTCTCGGCCTGGGCGGGGTGCACGTACAGAGAGGCGGTGTGGCCCGGGCCACCGGCGAGCACCAGGTGCTCGGCCTTGTCGACGGCCTCCTGGAAGTCCTTGGCGTGGTACATGGCCAGGACCGGGGAGAGCTTCTCGTGGGAGAACTCCTCCTTGGCGGGGTCGGTGGAGGTGACCTCGGCGATCAGGATCTTGGTCTTGGCGGGAACCTCGATGCCGGCGAGCTCGGCGATCTTGGCGGCAGCCATGCCGGGGATGCGGTGATCGAGGGCGCCGTTCTTGAACATGGCGGCACGCAGGGCCTCCATCTCGGCACCCTGCTTGACGAAGTAGCAGCCGCGCTTCTGGAACTCGGCCTTGACCTGGTCATAGATGGTGTCGATGACGGTCACGGACTGCTCGGAAGCGCAGATCATGCCGTTGTCGAAGGTCTTGGAGTGGATGATGGAGTTGACGGCGAGCAGCACGTCGGCGGTGTCGTCGATGACGACCGGGGTGTTACCGGCGCCAACGCCCAGGGCGGGCTTGCCCGAGGAGTAAGCGGCCTTGACCATGCCCGGGCCACCGGTGGCGAGGATGATGTCGACGTCGCGCATGACCATGTTGGTCAGCTCGATGGAGGGGACATCGACCCAGCCGATGATGCCCTCGGGGGCGCCGGCCTTGACGGCGGCGTCAAGCACGAGCTTGGCGGCGGCGATGGTGCATTTTGCGGCTGCCGGGTGCGGGGAGATGATGATGGCGTTGCGGGTCTTCAGGCTGATCAGCGTCTTGAAGATCGCGGTGGAGGTGGGGTTGGTCGTCGGGATGACGGCGCCCACGATGCCGATGGGCTCGGCGATCTTGGTGATGCCGTAAGCCTCGTCGCGCTCCAGGACACCACAGGTCTTGGTGTTCTTGTAAGCGTTGTAGATGTACTCTGCGGCGTAGTGGTTCTTGATGACCTTGTCCTCAAGAACGCCGCGGCCGGTCTCCTCGATGGCCATCTTCGCCAACGGGATACGAGCCTTGTTGGCGGCCATGGCGGCCTCATAGAAGATCTTGTCGACCTGCTCCTGCGTGTACGTAGCAAAAAGCGCCTGGGCCTCTCGCATCTGAGCGAGCTTAGCCTCAAGCGCCTCTACGTTGTCCACAATTGCGGGAGTAGTGTTTTCCGGTGACTTTTTCACCATTTGTGTCTCCTTGCGATCGGAGATTTACCCTACAAGATGCATGATAGCAAGAAATAATTCGGTGAACGGTCAGATTCCTGTAAAAGACAAACTAAAACGCTTCAATCAAATGAACCGTTTCAACTAAAACTATGCCCAATGCATCGCCCCGCTCATTGGGGACAGACTTACATGAGTGCTTCCACTCATTGGGGACAGACATCGATTTGCCATTTTGCCGTTCTGGGCCTGTTTTTGCCGCTCATTGGATATAAATAGATCACAGGCTCAGCATTTCGCGTTCCTTCTCTCCTTTTAGGTGTTGCCTGTTCAGTTTTGAAAGGAGAGATTTATGCCTCGATGCGCCCGTGCCGTTTCGCTCACCGGCTATTACCACGTCTTTGACCGTGGCAACTCCAAACAGATTATTTTTGAAGATGACTCTGACCGCTATCGTTTCTTATCGGATATCTCGGACAGGTTTGCGCGCCATGACGTGGCAGTGTTGGCTTGGTGCCTTATGGACAACCACTTCCATTTGATGGTTGATGACCCATATGACAACCTTTCAAAGGCAATGCAGTGCGCACTGACGGCGTATGCTAAGTATTTCAATGGGAAAACGGGAAGAACGGGCCATCTGTTTGACAATCGCTATTCGCGTGTTGCGGTTGAGTCAGACACACAGGCGGTGCAGCTACTCGATTATATCCATCTCAATCCTGTGAAAGGTGCGATCGACTCTCTCGAAGCATACCGCTGGTCAAGCTTTAGGGCATACCAGCTGGGCTATGATCCCTTTGACATCTGTGATGCGGCCCCTATGCTCGATATTGTCGGAGGCTCCCGTTGCTATTGCGAGCATCTCAAGGAAGTTGCCGGGCGCATCTGGTCAGTTGAGGCTCTTCCACGCCGACGGATCCACGATGAGGATGCCCTTTCCGTTGCGCGCG
The DNA here is from genome assembly GCF_040092405.1 of Collinsella sp. CLA-ER-H2. Classification (NCBI taxonomy): domain Bacteria; kingdom Bacillati; phylum Actinomycetota; class Coriobacteriia; order Coriobacteriales; family Coriobacteriaceae; genus Collinsella; species Collinsella sp. CLA-ER-H2. The sequence goes on along the minus strand of NZ_JBBNLO010000001.1, from coordinate 77,914 downwards.
AAGTCCTGCCGAGCATAGATCCTGCGCTGCTCAAGGCCCTGCCTCGTCCCGAACGCGATGCCTGCCTGCTGAGGCTCAGGCGGGCGCATCTCACGGTCAAGCAAATTTCCCGTATCACCGGCATCGGCGCCACGAGCGTGACCAAGGCAACTGCAGGCTGGAAGGATGCAGCGTGAGGCAGGGGCCGGAGCCAGTCGGTGTGCCGCTTGCGTGCGACATGTCTGTCCCCAATGCGTGAAAACATTCATGTAAGTCTGTCCCTAATGAGTGCAAAAAGGCGCCCTCCGTAGGGGAGGGCGCCTTTGGTAAGTTCTATATGAACGCGAGGTCTTTGACCCGGAGAGTCCGAGGTACTTGTTGGTAAGACCTTATTTAGGAGCGCGCAACCTTGCCAGACTTGAGGCAGGTGGAGCAAACGTTCATCTTGCGACGGTGACCATCGACGACGACGTAGACGCGCTGGATGTTGGGGCGGAACTTACGGTTGGTGACGCGGTGAGAGTGGCTGATGGAGCGACCGGCAACGGGGTGCTTACCGCAAACTTCGCAAACTTTGGACATAACTGACCCTCCTTGGGCGACAAACGAACATGTCGCGTTAACAAACAAGCCTGAACTATAGCACAGAAGCAGCTCCCTGTGCGTAATCTACACAGAGATATTCCTCTTTTGGCGATAGTGCTCACGCCACGGCCCTGGACGTAGATCCGATTTGCGTGCAGCAGAGAGGATTATGCCAGCTCGTGCGTGTGTTTTCAAGCTCGTCCCACAAATATATATAGGTTTATTGAGCATTGAGCTCCGTTTACGGATTGCTCTGTATTAATGCTCGCAATTAAGCTCGAGGTTGGCTACACTATCCCATGACCATTAAAGGGGTACGAGATACCCACATGGAATTACATAGCTGCCAAAGAGCAGCCCTTCCTGTGGGTGTCTGGTCCGCTTTAAGCGGTCGGGCATCTATTTTTTTTGACTGTGTCAGCAGTCAAGACATGTGAGGAAGGAGATCGATGGGCACGACTTCCCCCAAGGCGGTCATCATGGACGAGACCGCCGTCAATCGAGCGATGACCCGCATCGCGCACGAGATTCTCGAGCGCAACGAGGGCTGTGAAGACCTCGCTCTGGTCGGCATCGTCACGCGCGGCGACCTTCTGGCAAAGAAGCTCGCCGAGGAGATCAAGGAGATCGAGGGCGTCGACGTTCCGCTCGGCAGCCTCGACATCAGCTTCTACCGCGATGACTACGCGACCAATTTCGCTCCCGCGATCCACGCTACCAACATTCCCTTCAGCGTCGACGGCAAGCGCGTCGTGCTGTTGGACGACATCCTGTATACGGGCCGTACCATCCGCGCCGCTCTCGACGCCGTCATGGACCTGGGCCGTCCGAGCCGCATTGAGCTGGCAGTCCTCGTTGACCGCGGCCACCGCGAGCTCCCCATCTCGCCGGACTTTGTCGGCAAGAACGTTCCCTCGTCGCATGAGGAGAACGTGCACCTATATATGAAGGAAGTCGACGGCCACACCGCTGTCGAGATTAATGACGTCGCGCCGGGTTCCCACGTGGGCTCCGCGCCGCTGGGAGGTGAGTAGTACCGTGGCGTTCAACCATAAGCACCTGATCGACATTACCGAGTACTCCGAAGAGGATATCAAGCTCACCCTCGAGACCGCCAAGGCGTTCTCCGAGGTCAACGAGCGTGCCATCAAGAAGGTCCCCACGCTCAAGGGCAAGACCATCGTCAACATGTTCAACGAGCCCTCGACGCGCACCCGCAGCTCTTTCGAGCTCGCCGAGAAGCGTCTTTCGGCCGACAGTCTTAACTTTGGCGGCTCCTCGACCTCCACGGTCAAGGGCGAGAGCCTCGTCGACACCGTCGAGACCCTCAACGCCTACAAGATCGACTGCATCGTCGTTCGCGACAAGCACGCCGGCGCCCCCTACATCGTCACGCAGAACTCGCCCGCGAGCGTCATCTGCGCCGGTGACGGCAAGCACAACCATCCCACGCAGGCCCTGCTGGACCTGTACACCATCTGGGAGCACAAGGGTGACTTCCACGGCCTGAAGGTCGCCGTCGTCGGCGACATCGCCCACTCCCGCGTCTGCGGCTCGCTGATCCCCGCCCTTAAGATCATGGGCTGCGAGACCTACGCCGTCGCCCCCGGCACGCTGCTACCGCCGGCACCCGAGGTCCTGGGCTGCGACCACGTGACGAGCGACCTCGATTCCGTCCTGCCCGAGCTGGACGTCGTCTACATGCTGCGCGTGCAGCAGGAGCGTCTCGAGGGCGCGCCGTTCCCGACCATTCGCGAGTACCACAAGCTCTTCGGCCTGACCAAGGACCGCGAGAAGCTCATGAAGCCCGACGCGATCATCTGCCACCCGGGCCCCATCAACCGCGGCGTCGAGTTCGACTCCTATATGGCCGACCACCCGCAACGCTCCGTCATCCTGGAGCAGGTCTACGCCGGTATCTGCGTGCGTATGGCTATCCTGTATCTGCTGCTTGGAGGTGCCGATAATGGCCTTGCTTCTTAAGAATGCCCACGTCGTCGACCCGTCTGTCGAGCTTGACGGTGTCGTTGACGTCCTGATCGACGGCGACAAGATCGCCGAGGTCGTCGAGAATCTCGCCGCCGAGGGCGCCGAGGTCCGCGACCTTTCCGGCAAGTACCTCGTTCCCGGCCTGGTGGACATGCACGTCCATCTGCGTGAGCCCGGCTATGAGGTCAAAGAGGACATCGAGAGCGGTACCCGCGCTGCTGTCAAGGGCGGCTTCACCGGCGTGTGCTCCATGCCCAACACCGACCCCGTCACCGATAACGGCACCGTCGTGGAGTTCGTTAAGTCCCGCGCTGCCGAGGTCGGTCACTGCCGCGTCTATCCTTCTGGCGCTATGACCCGCGGTCTTAAGGGCGAGGCCATGTCCGAGATGGGCGATATGGCCGCCCACGGCGCCGTCGCCTTCACCGACGACGGTCGCGGCGTGCAGGGTGCGGGTATGCTCCGCCGCTGCATGGACTACGGCAAGATGTTCGGCAAGGTCTTTATGAGCCATTGCCAGGACGAGGACCTGGTCGGTCACGGCCAGATCAACGAGGGCAAGGTCTCGACCCGTCTGGCCCTCGAGGGCTGGCCGGCGGCAGGCGAGGAGCTTCAGATCGCCCGCGACATCGAGATCGCCAAGCTGACCGGTGCCAAGCTGCACATCCAGCACATCTCCACCGCCCACGGCCTGGAGCTCGTGCGTGCCGGCAAGGCCGCTGGCGTGCAGGTCACCTGCGAGGCCACCCCGCACCACATGTTCCTGTCCGAGAACGACCTGGACGAGACCTACAACACCTCGCTCAAGGTCAACCCGCCGCTGCGCACCCGCGAGGACGCCGAGGCTATCCGCCAGGGCGTCATCGACGGCACGGTCGACGTCATCGTTACCGACCACGCTCCCCACACCCCGTGGGAGAAGGCCCGCGAGTTCGAGCTTGCGCCCTTTGGCATGATCGGCCTCGAGACCTCGCTGTCGCTTGTGCTCACCGAGCTGGTCAACACCGGCAAGATGAGCATGGGCCGTATGGTCGAGCTCATGGCCATCAAGCCGCGTGAGATCCTGGGTTTGGATCAGGTTCAGGTCAAGGCGGGCTCCGTTGCCGACCTGACCGTCTTCGATCCCACCGCCACCTGGACGGTCGGCGAGGACGGCTACGAGTCGCGCGCCGAGAACTCCGGTTTTGCCGGTCGCACGCTCACCGGTCGTGCCACCGATGTATTTGTCGGCGGTAAACAGACGCTTGCCGACGGCTGCATCTGCTAGCATAGCCTTATCGCTTTTGTGCGCGGCGCCCTTGCGGTGCCGCGCTTTCTGTTCGTTTGGTCCATGCAATCGCATGGGGGATTGGAGCGTCTATGCCCACACCTTCCACTGCACGCATGCACGACTTCGAGGTCGTCTCGAACCAGGAGATCGCCGACGGCATCTTCTCGCTCGTTATCTCGGCCCCCAAGCTTGCAAGTGCGCTCAAGCCCGGTCAGTTTGTGAACATCGCCGTGCCCGGCGATGCGTCCTCGCTGCTTCGCGTGCCCCTGAGCTTCTATCGCGCCGACGCCCAGGCCGGCACCGTCGAGCTGTGGTACGCCGTCGTGGGCGACGACACCCGTCGCCTGTCGGAGATGGCCCCTGGCTCCACCTCCAACCTGCTGGGCCCTGGCGGCCATGGCTGGCTCGTGCCCGAGGGCACTAGGAAGGCACTGCTCGTCGCCGGCGGCATCGGCGTTCCGCCCGTGCTCTGCCTGGCCGGCATGCTTGCCGAGCAGGGCGTGGACGTCGACGTGTGCCTGGGCTTTGGCACCGCGTCCAAGGCCGTGGGCGTCGATGAGTTTCGCGCGTTGGGTGCCACGGTCAACGTGTGCACCGACGACGGCACGCTGGGCACGCACGGTTTCTGCACCGATCCTGCCGCCGAGCTGCTCAGCGAGGGCGGTTACGACTACGTCGCCAGCTGCGGTCCCGCCGTCATGATGAAGAAGGTCGCCGCCGCTGCCGCCGAGGCCGGCGCGTATTGCGAGGTGTCGCTCGAGCGCATGATGAGCTGTGGTTTTGGCGCCTGCAACACCTGCAATGTCGAGACGGTCGACGGTATGAAGGGCGCCTGCATGTGCGGCCCCGTGTTTGATGCTTCCAAGGTGGTGGTCTTCTAGTGGGTACCGTGAACATGGCCGTCGATTTCGGCGGCGTCAAGATGCAGAACCCCATCAACACCGCAGCCGGTACCTTTGGCTACGGTTGGCAGTTCCAGAACTTCTTCGATGTGTCCCAGCTGGGCGCCATCACCACCAAGGGCTGCGCTGCCGAGCCCTGGCCCGGCAACCCCGCGCCCCGTATGGCCGAGATTCCCGGCGGCATGATCAACTCCGTGGGTCTGCAGAATCCCGGCGTCGCCGCCTTCGCCCGTGAGTCCGGTCCGTGGCTCGAGCAGCTGTCCAAGGACGGCTGCCAGGTCATCTGCCAGGTTGCCGGTCACTCCGTGGACGAGTTTGTCCGTGCGCTCGAGATGTATGTCGAGCTGTGCCCCTGGGCTGCCGGCTACGAGATCAACGTGAGCTGCCCCAACATCGCCGCCGGCGGTGCCGCCATGGGTTCCACGCCCGAGGGCGCCTCTGCTGTCATGGCTGCCTGCCGCAAGGTGACCGACAAGCCGCTGTTCGTGAAGATGGCTCCGGTCAACGTCGCCGAGATCGCCAAGGCTCTCGAGGCCGAGGGCGCCGACGGCCTTTCGGTCATCAACTCCATTCAGGGTATGGCTATTGACGTCCATACCCGCAAGTCGCGCGTTGCCAAGCCCAAGGGCGGCCTTTCGGGTCCGCTGTGCCACCACATCGCCGTGCGCATGGTCTGGGAGGTTGCCCAGGCCGTTGATATCCCCATCAACGGCGTCGGCGGTGTCATGACCGGCGAGGACGCGGCCGAGTTTATCCTGGCTGGCGCTACCTGCGTGTCGGTCGGTATGGCCAACTTCGTCGATCCGTGTGCTTCTCTCAAGATCGCGCGCGAGCTCGAGGCCTGGGCCGAGTCCCAGGGCGTGAAGGACATCAACGAGCTGGTAGGTGCGTTCGAATGCTAGAGACCGATGCCCGCGACCGCGTTATCGTCGCCCTCGACTGCGACCGTGAGCGTGCGCTCGAGCTCGCCCGTGAGCTTTCGGGCCATGCCGTCTGGCTCAAGGTCGGCATGACGCTCTATTACGCCGAAGGCCCCGAGATCGTCAGGACGTTCGAGGACCTGGGCTTTAAGGTCTTCCTCGACCTTAAGTTCCACGATATTCCGCATCAGGTGCGCGGCGCCTCCCGTTCGGCCTCGCTTGCCGGTGCCGATCTGCTTTCGGTTCACGGTCTGGGCTCGGGCGCTATGCTCGCCGCCTGCCGCGAGGGCGCCGAGGAGGCGCGCGAGGACCGTGCCAAGCTCGTCGCCATCACCGTGCTCACGAGCATGAACCAGGATTCGCTCAGCGAGATCGGCGTCGAGTCGCCGGTGGCCGAGGAGGCCGCGCGTCTGGCAAAGCTCGCCCAGGCCAACGGCATCGACGGTATCGTGTGCTCGCCGATGGAGGCCCACGATATGCGTGAGCTGTTGGGCCCCGATGCGCTCATCGTGACCCCGGGCGTTCGTCCGGTGGGCGCCGCCCTTGGCGATCAGTCCCGCGTTGCCACGCCTTCCCAGGCTATCGAGCGTGGCGCGAGCCACATCGTGGTGGGTCGCCCCATCACCGGTGCCGATGACCCGGTTGCCGCTTTCGATGCCATCGTCGCCGAGCTGGTCGAAAACGTCGCATAAAAAGATTCCCTTAAGTCACCACTTTTGGGTCTCATTAGCACAATTTAGCCCCTGTGCCTGCGAAAACTTTCCCATCCTTTGTGTGGAATCGCAGGTCAGGGGCTCAACTTTTAGCGCAATATATTGCACTTTTTGCGGCTATCGTCTAACCTATGGAGCCGCGATTGGGCATTTTATACGTTTTACGTGCTAAAATGCCAAATATTGAATCAGATATAACCCAACTATTTGGAGGTACGAATGGCACTCCCTCAGCTTACCGACGAGCAGCGCAAGCAGGCTCTTGAGAAGGCTGCCGCCGCACGTCATGCCCGCGCTGAGCTTCGCGAGCAGATCAAGAAGGGCGAGAAGTCCCTCGAGTCCGTGCTCAACTCCGATGACCCCATCGCTTCCCGCATGAAGGTTTCCACCCTCATCGAGTCCCTCCCCGGCTATGGCAAGGCTAAGGCCGCCAAGATCATGGAGGAGCTCGGCATCTCCGCTACCCGTCGCGTCCAGGGCCTCGGCGTCCGTCAGCGCGAGCAGCTCCTCGAGCAGCTGACCAAATAAGTGAGCGCTCAGGATTCAAAGCTCTTTGTGATTTCTGGACCGTCAGGCGCAGGCAAGGGCACGCTCGTCACTCGTGTGCGCGAGCGTCGCTCTAACCTGGGCCTGACGGTTTCGGCTACCACGCGAGCACCACGCAAAGGTGAGGTCGACGGCGTCAACTACTTTTTCCTGACGCGCGAGGAGTTCGACCGCCGCGTGGCAAACGGTGAGTTCGTTGAGTGGGCCGAGGTCCACGGCAACTGCTACGGCACATTGGTGAGCGAGGTCCAGTCCAAGCTCGCCTCGGGCGCGTCTCTCATTTTGGAGATCGATGTCCAGGGTGCCCTGCAGGTTAAGGAGCGTTTCCCCGAGGCCGTGTTGATCTTTATCAAGCCTCCCTCGCTCGAAGTGCTTCGCGAGCGTCTGGTCGGTCGTGGAACCGAGACGCCCGAGACGATCGAGCTGCGTATGGCAAACGCCGCCGATGAGCTTGCCCTTGCCGACCGCTACGACGACGTCGTGGTGAATGACGATCTCGACCGCGCGACCGACGAACTCGTTCGCGTTCTCGATATGCATGAAAGGATCTGAGGTCCGTGTCCGTTGTAAAGCCTTGCATTGACGATCTTCTGGAGAAGACCGATCACAACCGCTTCCTGCTCGCTTCGCTTGCCTCCAAGCGCGCCTGCGACATCAATAGCATGCTTCGTGGCCAGCACAACCGCGTGCTTGCCGTTCAGGATGTCGATGACATCACCATCGGCCTTTCTGGTGCCGATACCATTTCGATGGCTATGGACGAGATCGTCGACGGCGATATCTCCTACGATGAGGCCCGTTACGAGAAGGCGCTCGGCCACAAGGTTGCTGAAGCCTAAATGGCAGCTCGCGTCTGCCTGGTCCACTATCACGAGGTTGGACTGAAGGGCAAGAACCGCGCACATTTTGAGCATATCCTCATGGATAACATCAAGGCGGCCTTGGCCGCCTTTTCCGTGAATGCCGTGTCTCGAATTTCCGGTTATATCCTCGTGACCTTTAACGAGCATCAGGCCGACGAGGCGGCTCGTGTCATTCGCACCGTTCCCGGCGTTGCTCGCGTCTCTTTGGCGTATCACACCAATCGCGACCCTCAGGAGTACTGTGCCGCCGCCGTGAAGGCGCTGCGTGAGTTTGGCCCCTTCGATTCGTTTAAGGTGCACGCCAAGCGCTCCAATACCGACTATGAGCTCACCTCGATTGATATCAATCGTCAGGTGGGCGAGGTGCTGTGCGAGGCGTTCCCCGATAAAAAGGTTCAAATGCACGATCCCGACGCGATGGTTCACGTGCTGGTTGTTCAGGGTAGCGTTTATGTGTACGCGCGCTCCGAGCGCGGTGTGGGCGGTCTGCCGGTGGGCTCTGCCGGTAAGGTCGTGACCCTGCTGTCATCGGGTATCGACTCGCCGGTGGCGACCTGGATGCTCGCGCGACGCGGAGCCGTGTGCGTGCCGGTGCATTTTTCCGGTCGTCCGCAGACGCCAGATACCAGCGAGTATCTAGTGCAGGACATCATTCGCGCCCTTGAGCCGGGTGTCCAGATCGGCCGTCTGTATGTTGTGCCGTTTGGCGACTGCCAGCGCGAGATTTCGGTGACCTGTCCCAGCAACCTGCGCGTGATCATGTATCGCCGCATTATGTATTCGGTTGCCGAGCGCATTGCACACATCGAGGGCGCCAAGGCTATCGTGACGGGCGAATCGCTTGGGCAGGTTGCCTCCCAAACGCTTGAGAACATCATGGCCGTCAACGAGGCCGTGAAGATCCCCGTGTTCCGCCCTCTCATCGGTTCGGACAAGCAGGAGATCATCGCGCGCGCCGAGGAGATTGGTACGTTCGATATCTCGACTGAGGCCGCTCCCGACTGCTGCACGCTGTTTATGCCGCGCCGTCCCGAGACGCACGCTAAACTCGATGCCGTGCATGAGGCCTGGGAGTTGTTCGATCACGAGGAGATGATCGAGCGCCTGCTCAAGCAGACCGAGTACATCGACTTCGAGAGCAACACGTATAAGGCCCCTAAGACCTTAAAACGCAAACATTCGGAGCTTGCTCCGCGTGAGATTTACCAAGATCACGAGTAATGTTGTGCATAGACCGACGATGCGCCTGCATCGTCGGTCTTTTGCTATCTGGGCATTTTGCGGCTAAGTGTTCATTTGCTGACGTGTGCCTGAATAAATGGACAGATTTGTGCAAGGTTTTGGTCGGTTTTTGGTTTGACCGCTAAAACCGGTTTTGGAGCGTGGCTGTTGCAGGGCTCCTTTCCTGACACGATGGTGTTGGGAGGTTTTGCTATGGCGCAGCGCGAACAACACGAACGGGTCAAACGGATGGACCGCTTGGCGGACAAGCTGCTCGGTCATAAGGCAGTGGTGATGGCGATACTGGTCGTCATTGCGATGGCGAGCGGCTTGGCGATGGCGAACCTTGGCGGCGGTGCCGGCGGTGTGTCGTTTGAGCGCACTGACGGTACGGGCTCGTTGATGGAGCCGGGATCCGGTGATGCCTCGAGCGGAAAGACATCCGAAGGTTCTTCGACTAAGGCTTCTGCCGCGGCAGAGGTCTATGTCGATGTCGATGGCGCCGTTGTGTCGCCCGGTGTATATCGCCTCAAGGACGGCGCGCGGGTGGCTCAGGCGATTGATGCCGCCGGCGGGCTGGCGCCCGAGGCAGACGTTACGGGGCTCAATCGGGCATCTAAGGTCACTGATGGACAAAAAATCCACGTTCCAACGGTAGGGGAGCAGCAGGCGTCCATTGCGGAAGCCGGTGTTGATGGTGGGGCTTCCGCATCATTGGGCGTGAGTGGCGCAACGGGCCTAGTCAACATCAATACGGCAAGCACGGCAGAGCTACAGACGCTCTCGGGCATCGGTCCCTCCATGGCACAGTCGATTATCGATGAGCGTACAAAGAACGGTGCTTTTGCCTCGGTTGACGATCTGATGCGTGTGTCGGGAATCGGCGAGAAGAAGCTTGCCAAAATCAAAGATTGCATCTGCGTATGAGTGCGACCGAGCGCGAGCATGTGATGCCTCCGCGGCCCTTGATGCCGTGGACGATGGCCCTGTGTGCCGGCATGTGCGTGAGCTGCGCTTTGGTGCTTAACGTGGCCGCTGATGCGCTGCTGAGGGAGCGGGTGCCGGCGGTCGGGCCGCTATGGGCCATTCCCGTTGCGGCGGCGGTCTTCGTTGTGCTGGCTCAATCTTGTGCGCGGCTTGCCCCTTTGAAGCGGTGGCTGTATGCCGCGTCCGTCGGTCTCGTGGCGGGAGCGGTCGTCTCGGCGTGGTGGGCTGTGGGCACGCTAGGCGCCTCGAAGGCGCTCGACGGTCGAGCGGCAAGCAGCCTCGAGTTTGTCGTGCAGGGTGATCCATCCATAAACGACGACGTGTATTCCTATACCTGCGAGGCACGCGCGGACGGTAAGAACTTGGCAGCGGTTCGCCTATCGTGTGACCGCGAGCTCAAGGTCGGGGCGCACGTGCGTGTTATCGGTCGCGTTTCACGTTTTGAGAACGATGCGTTTGGACGATCGCGCGCGCTCCGATGCGAGGTACGCAAGGTAAAAGCCGTTCGGATCGTCTCGATCGATGAGGGTTCTCCGGGGCCGCTGCTTCGGCTGCGAAATGGGCTGCTTGCGTCCATCGCGCCTGCGACCGACCCGGCGCGTGCGCTCATAGCCGGTGTCGTCTGTGGTCGTTCGGCCGAGCTACGCGCCCAGCCGGCGGGCGACTGGTTTTCGGTAACGGGAACGGCGCATCTTATCGCCGTCTCGGGCAGCCATTTGGCTATCGTGGGGTTTGTAATCGAGGGTGTATTGCAAAAGACTCGGCGCTCACGTGGTCTTCAGCGGGCGATATTGGCGATAACGCTTGTGGGCTACGCTGCCTTTACGGGCGCGTCTCCCTCGGCCGTGCGCGCGTGCTGCATGGTGTTCACGACGCTTGTTGTAAACGGCGTGGGGCGTCGCCGGCACGGCGCATCGGCACTCTTCGTAACCATGTCCATCTTTGTGCTACTGCGACCGACGGTGCTGTTCGAGATGGGTTTTCAGCTTTCATGTGCCAGCGTCTTAGCCATTCTGTGCTTTTGCCCCTATGCGACCTTCGCTTTGGGTGAGCTGGGTGTGTCATCGGGCGTTGCCAGCATGCTTTCCGTCACGCTGTGCTCGCAACTGGCGACACTTCCCATTACCATTCCTGCATTCGGTACGTTCTCGCTCATTGCTCCGTTGGCAAATGCGGTCATCGGTCCGGTGGTGAGCGTACTGCTTGCTGTGTCCATCGTGCTGGTTCCCTTTTCGCTCGTGGCGCCGTTGCGGACTTGGGCGCTCGTTGTGCCCATGATTGCCGCCCGTTGCGCGCTGTTCTTCGAGCAGCTGTTTGCCGCCGTGCCGGGTGCATCCGTGAGCGTGCCGCCCGATAGCATGTGGATTTACCTAGTGCCGTGTTTGCTGGCGGTTCTGCTGGTCTGGTGGCCGCGTCCCCGTGCACGTCTTATGGCGGTGGGGCTTGCATGCCTGGTGCTCTTGGCTGCGATTCCGTACGTCTACTGGGATCGATTCGCTCCGCCTTCGGTGACGGTACTCGATGTGGGCCAGGCCGATGCGATTCTTATCCGCCAAGGCGGCGCAGTTGCACTTGTCGACTGCGGGCTCGACGAGCGTGTGGTTGCGGCGTTGGTTCGCAATAACGTGCACCATATCGATGCCGTTTTTGTGACGCATTGGGATGAGGACCACTGGGGTGGTTTGCCTGCCGTGCTCGAACAGTTTTCGGTCGGAACGATTGCCGTGGCGGCGGATGCGCTGGAGGATGCTCCTGCCGAGGTATTGAACCGACCTGGCGTGGAGTATCGGCAGGTGCGCCGTGGGGATACGGTCGACATCGGCTCATTTTGCGCTCGCGTGATGTGGCCATTCGAGTTCGTGGATGGCGAGGGAAATGAGGACTCGCTTGTCCTGCTGCTCTCTTATGTTCAGGAAGGCAAGGGCCTGCGAATACTTCTCACCGGTGATGCCGAGCTCGACCAAGAGCGGGAATTCGTGCAGGAGGTGGGGGATATCGATGTCCTTAAACTTGGGCATCACGGCTCCAAGGTTTCAGTCGATGGCGAGTTGCTGGACGTCCTGAAGCCCGAGCTTTCCCTCGCAAGCGCCGGTGAGGGGAATCGATACGGCCATCCGTCCGATGCCTGCATCGATGCCGTTAAGGAAGCGGGTGGTGTGTTCGCGTGTACCATCGAACACGGCGACATTACCGTCACACCGACTGCGAATGGCTTTGCGATGCGATGCCAGCGACCGTGACGACGTCGTTGGCGTGTGGTGGGCCCCTGGGCTAAAATGGCACGGAACGAATACGAAGGCCTGCGGGAGGGGAGCGCAATGTCCGAAACCGGTTTGCTGCCGGCATATCTGATCGTCGGTACCGACGGAGTTAAGCGCGACCATGCCGTCTCGCGTATGAAAGCGCGTCTGGAAAAATCGGGTATGGTCGAGTTCAACCTCGACGAGCGAGACATGACCAAGGACCCCGATATCGAGTCCATTATCGGATCGCTTAACACCTTTCCGATGGGCAGCGAGTTTCGTCTGGTAATCCTCGATGGCTGCTCAAAGCTCGCCAAGGCGGTCTCGGAGCCGCTCGTTGGGTATCTGGCGAGTCCCAGCCCAACAACGGTCTGTCTCATCATCGCCGACTCACTTGCCAAGAATACGCGCCTGTATAAGGCAATCGCCAAGATCGACAAGAAGGCTATCGTCGATTGCTCGGGTACCAAGCGCTGGGAACTGCCGCGCCGTGTTCAGCAGATGGCGACGCAGCGCGGTAAGTCGATTTCGACGGCGGCCGCCGAGGAGCTCGTTTCGCGTTCGGGCGAAAACACGCGCATGCTCGATAACGACTTGGCAAAGCTTGCCCAGATGGTCGAGTCGCCTCAGATTGAACTTGCCGATGTTGAGCGCTGGATTGTACGTACGGCCGAGGTCCAACCCTGGGACTTCCTCAACGCCGTCTCGGCTCGCGATATGCGGCGTTCGCTCGAGCTCTTTAAGCTCCTGTCCTCCAAGAGCTACGTGTGGACTTACACATTGCTGTGCGGTCGCATTCGCGAGCTTATCGTCGCCAAGGCGCTCGACGCGCGTGGGCAGGGTCGCGAGCTGGCCGCAACGCTCAAGCTTCAGTCCTGGCAGGTCAAGAATCACCTTACCTGGGCACGTCGCTTTTCGATGGCAGAGCTCATCGCAGCGCTCGAGGGTGCGGTCGATGTGGAGCTCGCGCTCAAGGGTTCGGCCGATTCTCAGACGGCGCTTTTGCTCTGGATTACGAACATCTTGAGAAAATCGTGATGATACCTGCCTATTTGACAAATTCGTTCTATCCCTTTGAGAGGGAGCGTGCTATAGTAGGCGCTTGCATGACCTCACCGTGTCTCAGAGGTGTCATACATTTTTTGCAAGGAACTCGAAAGGAACTCCAGAAGTGGCAAACATCAAGTCTCAGAAGAAGCGTATCCGCACCAATGAGGCAGCTCGCATGCGTAACAAGGCTGTCAAGTCCGAGCTCAAGACGCTGACCAAGCACGTCCAGTCCGCCGTCGCCGAGGGCGACGCCGAGAAGGCCCAGGCTGCCCTCAAGACCGTCACCAAGCGTCTCGACATGGCTGCCGCCAAGCATGTTATCCACAAGAACCAGGCTTCCAACCGCAAGTCCGGTCTTGCCAAGCTCGTGAACAGCATCAACGCCTAAGTTGTAAATTTCACACCACACAGATTACGCGCATAAATGGAGCCTGTTTTATGGAACAGGCTCCATTTTTTGTACCGCTCGGGTAAGATAGTCCGCATGAATACTTCAATTGACATTTCCCACATCCGCAACTTCTCGATTGTTGCGCATATCGACCATGGCAAGTCCACGATCAGTGACCGCATCCTCGAGCTCACCCATACCGTCGACGAGCGTGACATGGAGTCGCAGCTGCTCGACACCATGGATATCGAGCGCGAGCGCGGCATTACGATCAAGTCCAATGCCGTCCGCGTTTCCTATGACGCCGACGATGGTGAGACGTATCAGTTCAATCTGATCGATACGCCGGGCCACGTTGACTTTACCTACGAGGTCTCGCGTTCTCTGGCCGCCTGCGAGGGCGCGGTGCTCGTCGTCGATGCCACCCAGGGTGTCGAGGCACAGACCGTCTCCAACGCGACGCTCGCCATGAACGCCAATCTGGACATTGTGCCGGCCATCAACAAGATCGACCTGCCCTCAGCCCATCCCGATGAGGTTAAGACCGAGATCGAGGATGACCTGGCGATCCCTGCCGATGATGCCGTGTGCGTCTCGGGCAAGACCGGCGAGGGCATTCACGATCTGCTGGAGTCGATTGTCTTTTTGATTTCGCCGCCTAAGGGCGATGCAAACGCTCCGCTCAAAGCGCTCATTTTGGATTCGTACTTTGACGAGTATCGCGGTGTGGTGGCTACGGTGCGCGTCTTCGATGGTTCCATCAAAAAGGGCGATACCCTGCTTATGATGCAAGCCAAGGGCGACTTTTTGGTCGACGGCGTGGGCGTCAAGCGTCCTGCCGAGACCCCGGTCGACGCGCTGACGGTCGGCGAGGTCGGATATGTGGTCACGGGCTTGAAGGATCCCGAGGCCGTTCGCGTGGGCGATACCCTTACGTGGGCGTCGAACCCCTGCCCCGAGCCGCTTCCCGGTTATCGCGAGGCCAAGCCCATGGTCTATACGGGCCTGTTCCCGATCGACAACAAGGACTACGAGAACCTGCGTGACGCGCTCGATAAACTGCACGTCAACGACCCGTCGTTGGTGTGGGAGCCCGAGACCTCGGTGGCGCTTGGCTTTGGCTTTCGCGTGGGCTTCCTGGGCCTGCTGCACATGGAAGTCGTCAAGGAACGCCTGGAGCGCGAGTTCAACCTGGACCTCATTGCCACGAGTCCCTCGGTCGACTATCACGTCTACAAGACCGACGGCGAAATGATCGATGTCCGCAGCCCGCAGGATCTGCCCGAGGCCACGCGCATCGAGCGTATCGAAGAGCCCTACCTCAAGGCAAAGATCATCTGCCCGCCCGAGTATACGGGTGCCGTCATGCAGCTCGCTATCGATCACCGTGGCGTCACGACCGATATGATCCACCTGACGAGCAAATCGGTCGAGATGCGCTTCGATATGCCGCTCGCCGAGCTCATCTTGGACTTCTTCGATCAGCTTAAGAGCCGCACCAAGGGTTACGCCTCGCTCGACTACGAGTTCAACGAATATCGCCCCTCCGAGCTCGTCAAGCTCGACATCCTGCTTTCGGGCGACGAGGTGGACGCGCTGTCGTTTATCGTCCATAAGGACAAGGCATATGGCCTGGCCCGTGGCTTGTGCGACAAGCTCAAGGAGATCATTCCGCGTCAGCTGTTCGAGGTGCCCATCCAGGGTGCTATCGGCAACAAGATCATCGCCCGTTCCACCGTCAAGGCGCGTCGCAAGGACGTTCTTGCCAAGTGCTACGGCGGCGATATCTCGCGTAAGCGCAAACTGCTTGAGAAGCAGAAAGAGGGCAAGAAGCGCATGAAGGCCATCGGCTCGGTCGAGGTCCCGCAGGAGGCGTTTATGGCGATCCTCAAGGTGGACGAGTAGGTCTATGGCTCTTTCCGAATATAGTCTGCGGCTGCTGGGCGCCTATGCCGAGCAGCCGTTCCTTATGGCTCCCATGGCGGGCGTTACCGACCCCGCCTATCGCATCATGTGTCGCCGCCGCGGTGCCAACCTTGCCTACAGCGAGATGGTGAGCGTGGCAGGCCTTGCCTATGCCAGCAACAAAACGTGGCGCCTGGTGCTGCCGGCCGACGAGGAGCAGCAGATTTGCGTGCAGCTCTTTGGCTCCAAGCCCGATCAGTTTGCGAGCGCCGTCGCCGCCGTCGAGGAGCGCGTTGGCGATCGACTGTCGCTCATCGATATCAATATGGCATGTCCCGCCCGCAAGGTCGTTACCAAGGGCGAGGGCTCGGCGCTCATGCGCACGCCCGACCTGGCCGAGAAGATCGTCGAGGCTACGGTGGGCGCGGCGCACGTGCCCGTGACCGTCAAGATTCGCAAGGGCTTTTATGCCGAGGACCGCAATGCCGCGACATTTGCCCAGATGCTTGAGAGTGCAGGGGCTGCCGCAGTCGCCGTGCATGGTCGTTGCGCCACGCAGCTCTACACGGGCCAGGCCGATTGGTCGGTCGTCGATGAGGTTGCCGACGCTGTCGAGATTCCCGTGATTGGTTCGGGCGATGTGTTCTCGGCCGAGGAGGCTGCTGAGCATCTGCACGGCTCGGGTGCCAGCGCGGTGTTTATCGCGCGCGGCATCTACGGCAATCCGTGGGTGTTCGGCGATGCCCGAGCCCTTGCACTCGATGGCACGCCGGTTCCTTCTCGCTCCTCGGTCGAGCGCCTGGAGGCTCTGCGCGAGCACCTGACGTTGACGCATGAGCTTCTGCCGCTCATGTCGCGTGCTCGCACGTACGCAAGCTGGTACTTAAAGGGCATGCCCCATGCCGCCGCCTGGCGCGCTCAGGTGGTGCGTTGCTCTACGTACGAGGAGTTTATGGCGCTGGTCGATGATATCGAGCGCGACGTGGTGGCCTGCGAGGCCGCGCTTGCCGCCGGCGAGTCGGTGCCTGCTCATCCGCTGGAGGCCTAACGGTGGCCGTTACCGCGCTGTACGTGCACGTGCCGTTTTGCGCCCAAAAGTGCCGGTACTGCGACTTTGACTCGCGCAGCTTTGCTGCGTGTGATTTGGATGCCGCGCTCGATTCGTATTTTGAGCAGTTGTATGCGCGCCTCGATTCCTTTGGCGACGCCGGGGCGCTTGCGCAGGTCCGCACGGTCTATACTGGCGGCGGCACGCCGTCACTTGCTGGGGAGCGCCTGGTGGAACTTGCCCGTCGTATCTCCATGTGGTGCAAACCCGTTGAATTTACTTGCGAAGCCAATCCTGAGTCCCTGACCGCTGAGCTCGCCACCGCGCTTGCCGAGGCGGGTGTCACGCGCATCTCTCTGGGCGTGCAAACCCTCGACAATACCGAGCTGGCTGCTATTGGCCGCATTCACGATGCCAATCGGGCACTTGCGGCTATCGCGACGGTGAAGGACGCTGGCCTCGATGTGTCGTGCGACCTGATGTGCGGCCTTCCCGGGCAGACGGCCGCAAGCTGGCGGAGCACGCTCGATGGCGTGCTGGCGGCGGCGCCTCATCATGTGTCGATCTACCCGCTCACGCTTGAGGAGGGGACGCCCCTTTATCGCATGGCGTGCCGCGACGAGTCGCTCGAGCCCGACGAGGATTTTCAGGCTTCGTGCATGGACGCGGCGCGTGAGCGCCTGGGTACGGCCGGCTATCATCCGTATGAGGTGGCAAGCTACGCGCTCGACGGCCATGAGTGCGCCCATAACATTGCCTACTGGACTGGACAGGGCTATTTGGGTCTAGGACGCTCTGCCGCGGGCATGCTCGATGCTGAGGATTTCGATCGCCTGGCTAAGTTGTTCCCCGGCGTGTCTTCTCGAGGCGATGCGTACCGCGTGCGTCTGGTGCAACGTGACGATGACGCGACGGCGTTCGAGGCCGAATATCTGTCGCAGCGCGAGGCTGTCGCCGAAGACTTGATGCTCGCTTGTCGCATGACGCGCGGTGTCGCGTCCGACCTGTTGGTTCGTGCAGCGTACGTCATCCCAACGGGCGAGCTGGCAGCTGCCTGCGATCGCTCGCTCGAATTGGGTCTTGCCACTTGGGTGCCCGAGACACTCTGGGGTCATGAGGGACCCTTCACTTCGGCAGATGTCGTCGCGGGCCATGTTCGAGCTCGTCTGGCGCCGACCCATCTGGGCTGGCTCGATGGAAATGTTCTGTTCGAGCTGTTTTGGGATCTAGCTTAGGCCGCTCGGGTAGAATTACCGGAATATATACGCTGCTGTGAGCAGGAGGTTGCCGCGCATGGCGACGATGAACGAAAAAGATTACTACGAGATTCTGGGTGTCTCCAAGGACGCCACCTCGCGTGATATTCAAAAGGCCTTCCAGCAAAAGGCCCGTAAGCTCCATCCGGACGTCAATAAAGAGCCGGATGCCGAGGAAAAGTTTAAAGAGGTTTCCGAGGCCTACGCCGTGCTTTCGGATGAGCAAAAACGTGCGCGCTACGACGCCATGCGTTCTGGCAATCCCTTTGCCGGTGCTCCTACGGCTTCGCCCTATGGTGGCGGCTACGCCGGCAGCACGGGCTATGGCAATCCCTTTGAGGGCGGCTTTCCCTTTGGTGGCGCCTGGGGCCAGCAGCGTCGCGGCCAGGCTGCCTACAATCCCGAGAACGGCGCCAACGTGGTCGTCGATATCAAACTCGACGCCAAGGAGGCCAAGGGCGGTGCCCGCAAGACCGTCCGCTACACGCGCTTCGATACCTGTGGTCACTGCGGCGGCTCGGGCTCTGTTTCGTCCGAGCATGCACATACCTGCCCGAGCTGCGGTGGCCGCGGCCACATCGACGTCGACCTGTCCTTCCTGTTTGGTGCGGGCACGTTCCAGTCGGTCTGCCCCGAGTGCGGCGGTTCCGGTAAGGTCGTGGCCGACCCCTGCCCCGATTGCGGTGGCAGCGGGCGAACCCGTGTGACCTCCGAGCAGACGATTGAGTTTCCTGCCGGCACGCACGATGGCGACGAGGTCCGCATTAGCGGCATGGGCCATGCTGGCACTAACGGTGCCGCGGGCGGCGACCTGGTCGGCCGCGCCCATGTTGAGGCCGAGCGCTTGGAAGGCAAAGCTCGTACTGGCTTTTACCTGATGGGCATTGTGGCGCCGTTTTTGGTGCTGTCGGCCATCTCGGGCGTGTTCTCGGCCTTTGCCGTGATGTGCTTTATTCCGTTTACCATGGGCCTGTTCATGGTGCTTTCGGACGGTGTGCTTCATCGCAGCCTGCTGTGGTGGAAGCGCGGTGCGATGCAGTTTGCCAACGGTTTTGCCAACGGCTTCATGTTCGCGCTCGTGTCGGTTTGGTTCGCGAGCTGCTCGCAACGGGCCATGCTTTCGCCGTATCAAATGCAATAACATCAAACCCTTTGTTTGCGGTCGGCCCAGCTTGGGTATAGGGCGCACTGTGACAATAATGAAAGTCGGAAGGATTCGGTCGTGTCGGTAAATAGGGATTACTACGAGGTGCTTGGCGTCGACAGGGATGCCGACGCGCGGACGATTAAGCGTGCGTTTCTAAAGAAGGCCCGTACCGTACATCCGGATGTTTCGGACGATCCCGAGGCCGAGGCCAAGTTCAAGGAGCTCAACGAGGCCTATTCCGTTCTTTCCGATGAGCAGAAGCGTGCTAACTACGACCGTTACGGCACTGCCGACGTTCCTGGTGGTTCGGGCTATGTCGACATCAACGATATCTTTGGTGGCATGGGCATGGACGACCTGCTCTCGTCGTTCTTTGGCGGTGGCGCCGGTGGTGGCGCCCGCAGCCGTCGTGAGCGTCGTCGCGGACGTGACATGGCCATCTCCCTTTCGGTGACCCTTGAGGAGGCGGCGCTCGGTTGCAAAAAGACGATCAGCTATGATCGCCTTGCTCCCTGCGAGGACTGCAACGGTACCGGTAGGGCCGAGGGTGCACAGGAAAAGCAGTGCAGTCGCTGCCACGGTACGGGCTACGTCACGACGGTTCAGCGATCGTTTTTGGGCCAGGTTCAGTCTTCCTCGCCTTGCCCCGACTGCCATGGCGAGGGCACGGTTATCGACCATCCCTGCGAGACCTGCGACGGTCAGGGCCGCACGCCTTCGCACGAAAAGATCGACATCGATATTCCCGCTGGCGTTTCGACCGGTCGCCAGCTGCGTGTGAGCGGCTTTGGCGAGGCCGGCCTTCGCGGCGAGCCTTCGGGCGACCTGATTGTCAACGTGCGCGTTGCCGACCATGAGCGCTTTAAGCGCAACAGTGACGACCTGTACCTGGTGAGCGATATCTCGATTGCGCAGGCTGCGCTCGGCTGCGAGATCGAGGTCGAGGGCATTATGCCCGACGAGGTTGTTAAGGTGACGGTTCCCGCCGGCGCCCAGTTCGGCGACACCGTGAGCGTCAATAATTACGGCATGCCGCGCATTGGCGGTGGCGGTTCGCGCGGTCGTCTGATTGTGCAGCTGCGCGTGGTCGTTCCCACCAATCTTTCCAATAAGCAACGCGAGCTGCTCCGTGCTTTTGCCGACGAGATGGGCGATGACGTCGCTTCCGGTAAGAAGTCGGTGACCGACCGTATCAAGAGTGCCCTCGACGATATCCTCGATTAAGGAGCCCGCGTGCTCGCACCCCATATTTCCGTCGTCAACCTCGGCTGCCGTGTAAACCGGGTTGAGTCTGACCGTATCACTGCCGATCTTATGCGCCTGGGCTTTGCTATGGTGGAGCCCCAGGATGCCGATCTGATCGTCATTAACACTTGTGCCGTTACGGGCGAGGCCGAGGCCAAGACCCGTAAGGCCGTCCGTCATGCGCTGGCCCATCCAAACGAGCCCTATGTGGTCGTGACCGGATGCGTGGTCAATTTGCATCCCGAGGAGCTGTCGGAGCTTTCGGATCGCGTGATTGCCGAGCCGTCCAAGATAGATGTCGCCGAACGTGTATGCGAGGTGCTGGGTGTTGAGTCCGATAGCGTTCCCGCCTGCAGCGATGGCGAGGTGGTCGATGCGCTCGGTCGCTCTCGCCTGGGCGTGAAGATTCAGGATGGCTGCAACCATCGCTGCACCTATTGCATTGTGTGGAAGGCGCGCGGCCCCGAGCGCTCCGTGCCCGTCGAGTCCGTGCTCGAGCAAGTTCGCGAGGCCCAGGAGGCCGGCGTGCCCGAGGTGGTGCTGACCGGTGTGAACCTGGGTGCCTACGATGGCAAGAGCGCGACCGACGAGCACGTCGAAATCGATGAGCTGCTCGAGGCCATCATGGAGCGCACGTCTATTCCGCATGTGCGCATTTCCTCGGTCGAGCCCATGGATATCTCCGAGCGCCTGCTTAAGGTTATGGCGCGCTTTCCGCAGCGTATCGCCCCGTTTTTGCACCTGCCCGTGCAGTCCGGCTGCACGGCGACCCTGCATCGCATGGGCCGTCCCTATAGTGCGGAGGCCTTTGAGGACACGGTGCGTATGATTCGCGCCAATCTGCCGCAGGCGTCACTTTCTTGCGACGTTATTGTCGGCTTCCCTGGCGAGACGGACGAGGAGTTCGAGGAGTCGCTGGCGCTGTGCCGCCGTGTGGGTTTCTCGCGTATGCACGTGTTCCGCTACAGCAAGCGTCCCGGTACCCTTGCTGCCGACATGCCCGACCAGGTTCCGCCCGAGGTTATGGCCGAGCGCAGCCGCCGTATGCGGGCCGCTGCACAGGAGCTCGCTATTGCCGACGCTCGCCGTCGCGTGGGCACGGTCGAGCGTGCCGTGCTCGAGTATGGCGACAACCTGACGCTCGGCTCGTTCCATCATGCCCGTCTTGACGATACCTGTGGACTTACAGCCCCGTGCCTGCTCGATGTTGCTATCATCGGAGTCGATGATTCCGGCTTGGTCCATGCACGCAGGGAGGTTCATGGAAGCCTCGAAGATTAGACTTACCGTTCCCGAGGGGATTGATCCCTCGCGCGTTTTGGGCGCCGGCGACGGCGTCCTTCGTGCGCTCGAGAGTTTGGTTCGCGCTCATGTGGTCGCCCGTGGCGATAGCATCTCCGTGAGCGGCGACCCGGACGAGGTCGAACTCGTGGCGCGCTTTTTCGAGCACGCTTTTTGCGAGGCGGCCGCCGGGCGCACGCTGTCTGCCGACGATGTCTCTCGCTGCCTGGCCGTCTTGCGCGACGGTGAGCACGAGGCTACGTCGCTTCGCGATGACGTGCTGCTTTCGTATCGCGGCCGCGTCATTCGCCCCAAGACGCTCGGCCAAAAGCGCTATGTGGATGCCATCCGCACGCATACCATCACGTTTGGCCTGGGTCCTGCCGGCACCGGTAAGACCTATCTGGCCATGGCGCTCGCCGTTGCCGCGCTCAAGCGTCACGAGGTGGGCCGTCTGATCTTGACGCGTCCGGTTGTCGAGGCGGGGGAGAATCTGGGCTTTTTGCCCGGCACCCTCGAGGAAAAGATCGATCCCTACATGCGTCCGCTTTACGACGCCCTTTTTGACATGATGGATCGCGAGCGCACCGATGAGCTTATGGAGCGCGGCGTGATCGAGATCGCCCCGCTTGCCTACATGCGCGGCCGCACGCTGAGTGATGCCTTCGTGGTGCTCGACGAGGCACAAAATACCACGCCCGAGCAGATGAAGATGTTCCTGACGCGCCTGGGCTTCAACTCCAAGTTCGTGATTACCGGCGACCTGAGCCAGCGTGACCTGGTGGGTCGTCGCGGCGGTCTTGCCGACGTTGAGCAGATTTTGGGCCGTGTCGACGATGTCGCATTTTCTCACCTCGAGCGTGCCGACGTGGTGCGCCATGCCTTGGTGGGGCGTATCGTCGAGGCATACGATGCTTATGATGATGTGCGCGAGAAACGCGTACGTGACCGAAAGGAGTCCCGTTGAGTGTATTGATCAGCAACGATGCCGAGCTCGATACGCTGCTCGACGCGCAGGAGGTAGAGCACATCTGCGAGGTCGTGCTTGCCGCCGAGGGCGTTGAACGTGAAGTCGAGATTTCCCTTTCGTATGTCGACGAGGACGAGATGCGCGAGCTCAACCACGAGTGGCGCGGTATCGACCGCACCACCGATGTGCTCTCGTTTGAGTGCGATTCGGCCTTTGACGATGACATTCCCGCCGATGAGACGCTCGAGCTCGGCGATATTATCTTGGCCCCGCAGGTTATTGCCCGTCAGGCCCCCGGTTTTGGCAATAGCCCTGCTGACGAGTGCCGTCTGATGCTCGTACACGGCATGCTGCACCTGCTGGGCTATGACCACATCGAGGACGACGAGGCCGAGGTCATGGAGGCCCGCGAGGACGCCATCCTGCGCGATCTGGCGCTCGAGCGCGGCGAGGACCCCAAACTCGTTCACGTCGGCCCCATCACCAATCATGCCCACGACTAGGAGCCGCTTATGATTCCCGGATCGAACAAGGACCATCCGTCCTTTTTAAAGTCGTTCTCCTACGCCATGGAGGGCTTCGTCACCGCCGTCAAGACCGAGCGCAACATTAAGGTTATGCTCGTAGCGGGCGTGTGCACCATCATTGCCGGCTGCATTGTGGGGCTCGACATTGCCGAGTGGGCCACGATTATCATCTGCTGCGGCCTGGTGATTCACGGCGAGCTGTGCAATACCGCCATGGAGGCCATTGTCGATCTGGCGACCCAGGAGCTCCATCCGCTGGCAAAACGCGCCAAGGACATCGCCGCCGCCTCGGTATACGTACTTTCAATCACCGCCGCGATTGTGGGCTTGCTGGTATTTGCCCACGCGCTCGGCTTTATTTAGAAAGGGATTCCCATGTCCGACAATATGCAGCCTATCGATGAAATTTTGGACGACGAGTCCCCGGATGCTAAGGCGACCGAGGCCTATGAGGAAGTCGAGGAGTTCGACCCGTTTGAGGGCATGAGCGACGAGGAACTCGACGCCCTGTGCGACGAGGACGACAGCCTCGCGGGCTTTGGCGACGTTGAGCCCGGTTTCCGCAGTGGCTTCGTGGCCTTGGTCGGCCGCCCCAACGCCGGTAAGTCAACGCTGCTCAACGCCTGCTATGGCAAAAAGGTCGCCATCACCTCGCCGGTGGCCCAGACGACCCGCCGCCGCATGCGCGCCGTCGTCAACCGCCCCGGCTACCAGCTGGTCTTTGTCGATACCCCGGGTATCCACAAGCCCAAGGACGGTCTAGGGTCTGAGCTCAATAAAAGTGCACTGTTCGAGCTGAACGATGTCGATGTTGTCGCGTTTTTGATTGATGCCACCAAACCGATCGGCAGGGGAGACGCCTGGGTTGCCGAGCGTGTCAGATGCGCCCGTTGCAAGAAGGTCCTGGTGCTCACCAAGGCCGATGAAGCCGACCCCGCACAGGTCATGGAGCAGCTTAAGGCCGCCCACGAGCTTATGGAATATGACGACGAGATCGTGACGTCGTCGGTCAAGAACTTTAACGTCGATGCCTTCATCGAGACCGTTGCGCACTTTTTGCCCGAGGGTCCGCGTTGGTTCCCCGAGGACATGGGTACCGACGCTTCCGATGAGACGCTCGTTGCCGAGTTTGTGCGCGAGAAGGTCTTGCGCCGTACCCGTGATGAGATCCCGCACTCCGTGGGCGTGATTTGCGATGCGCTTGAGCAGACCAAGAAGGTGCTGCGCGTGCACGCCACCATTTACGTCGAGCGCGAGGGCCAAAAGGGCATCATCATCGGCAAGGGCGGCGAGATGATCAAACATATCGGCATCGACGCCCGTCGCGACCTTGAGCGCATTTTTGGCACCCAGGTCTTTTTGGAGCTGGACGTGAAGGTCAAGGCCGGCTGGCGTGACGACGAGGCCCAGATTCGCCGCTTTGGCTATAACGCCGAGGATTAGGGACACGCGGCGCGAATGGCAGGCTCCCGGACATATCGCACGATGGTGCTCGTCCTCGATAAGGCGAAGCTCAAAGAGACGGACCTGATCCTGACGATGCTTGACGAGCGGGGTCGGCAGGTTCGTGCCGTGGCAAAGGGCGCCCGCAAACCCGGCGGACGCCTGGCTGCGCGCTGCGAGATGTTCTGTACCGTTGATCTGCTGCTTGCGCATGGACGGTCGCTCGACGTGGTTTCCCAGGCCGAGCTTATGGAGGCGCCGCTCGGCGCTGCTCCCGATTACGAGATGACATGCGCCGCAAGCGCGATCGCCGAGGTCGCGCGCGTGTGCTCGTTCGAGGACGCCGAGGACCCGTTTACCTTTGCCATCACGCAGCGGGCGCTCACACTTGTCGGCAGCGGGCTCGACGCGGCACATATGGACCTGCTCGTGGCGGCCTTTGTTTTTAAATTGCTGTCGCACGTTGGCTACCGACCCGATTTTTCGGCATGCGTGCTGTGCGGAGACCCGATGCTGTCGTATTTTTCGCCCCAGGCGGGCGGCCTCATGTGCGGGTCGTGCGCGTCGAGCGTGCCCGGTGCCGAGCTGGTGTCGACCGGTGAGGTCGCCTGGCTGCGCGCCCTTATGGGCATGACCTTCGACGAGCTTATGGTTCAAAAGATCGACCCGCATACTGCGGCGTTTTTGCTCGGGCTTTCGCATGTCTGGGCGGCAACACATACCGATCAGCGGCTCCGTGCGATGGAATTCATGTTGGGTCGGTGATGATGCGCAGGCGCAGGCTGCTTGTGGTAACATACCGACCTGTTGGTACCTCGACCTTGGTTGCTCGCTCCACCGGCGGCTTCCCAGTCCGAGGCGAATCGAGTCGCCCGCGGGCGACGTAAAACGAAAGGTGAAACAATGACTGTTTCCAAAGAGCGCAAGGCGGAGCTGACTGCACAGTTCGGTAACACCCCGGTCGACACCGGCAACCCCAAGGTTCAGGTCGCCATCCTGAGCGAGCGCATCAAGGAGCTGACCGAGCACATGAAGTCCCACCAGAAGGACTTCCATACCCGTCGTGGCCTGCTCATGCTCGTCGGCCGTCGTCGTCGTCTTCTCTCCTACATCAAGAAGAACGACATCGTCGAGTACCGTGAGCTCATCAAGGCTCTGGGCATCCGCGACAACATCCAGTAGGATTTGTACATGCTAAGAGCGTCCTGCGTAGCGGGGCGCTCTTTTTGTGTAAGGGCGTGAACAATCACGCTCTGAAGCGTGGCGGGGGCAGGGGGCCCGCGTCACATGAGAAGCCCGCAGGCAAGGGGCCTGTGGGGTAAAGGAGAACAATGACACTCGTATCCAAGACCTTTGAGCTGTACGGCAAGACCTACACCTTTGAGTCGGGCGAGCTTGCCAAGCAGGCCACCGGCGCCTGTCTGGTCAAGCAGGGCGACACCACGATGCTCGACACCGTGGTCGTCTCCAAGGAGCGTAAGAACTACGACTTCTTTCCGCTGACCGTCGACTTCAACGAGAAGATGTACGCCGCCGGCCGCATCCCGGGTGGCTACCTCAAGCGTGAGGGCCGTCCCAGCGAGAAGGCCACGCTCACGGCCCGTATGATCGACCGCCCGATTCGTCCGAGCTTCCCGGACGGCTTCCGCAACGAGGTGCACATCGTCGCCACCTCGCTCGTCGCCGACCAGGTCAACCCCTTTGACGTCATCAACGTCATGGGTGCTTCCCTGGCCATGACGCTCGGCGGCGTGCCCTTTGAGGGCCCGCTTGCCTGCGTGCGCATCGGCCGTAACGTGGAGACCGGCGAGTTTATCGTCAACCCCACCTATGAGGAGCGCGAGAACTCCGATCTGGATCTGGAGCTGGGTGGCTCCGCCGACTTCATCTCGATGGTCGAGGCCGGCGCCGAGGAGATCTCCGAGGACGACATGCTCGCCGCCATGAAGTTTGGCCAGGAGGCCCTTGCTGCCTTCTGCCAGGCTCAGGACGAGTTTGTCGCCGAGTGGGAGCAGGTCAACGGCGCCATCGTCAAGAAGGAGTACCCGCTCGACCAGCCCGTCGAGGAGGTCCAGGAGCGCATCTTCGCCCACTACGACGAGATGGCAGCCGCCCTTCGCGACGCCGACAAGCTCTCCCGTATCGGTAAGGTCGAGGCTCTGAAGGAGTCCATCCGTGCCGAGTTCACCGAGGAGGAGCAGGCCGCTTGGGAGCGCGAGATCCCCGTGGCGCTCAAGAAGCTCGAGAAGAAGGCTATGCGCACCATGGTCGTCGAGACCGGTGAGCGCGTCGACGGCCGTGCCGCCGATGAGATTCGCCCCATCATGGTGAAGGATAACTACCTGCCGCTCGTTCACGGCTCCGGTCTGTTCCAGCGTGGCCAGACCCAGGTGCTTTCCGTCCTGTCGCTCGGTATGCTCAACGAGGGCCAGCGTCTGGATACCATCGAGCCCACCGAGGGCAAGCGCTACATGCACCACTACAACTTCCCGCCGTTCTGCACCGGCGAGACCGGCCGCATGGGCAGCCCCAAGCGCCGCGAGATCGGCCACGGCAACCTGGCCGAGCGCGCTCTGCTTCCGGTGCTCCCCGACGAGAACGAGTTCCCCTACGCCATCCGCGTCGTCTCCGAGGTCATGGAGTCCAACGGCTCCTCTTCGATGGCTTCGACCTGCGGCTCCACGCTCGCCCTTATGGACGGCGGCGTGCCCATTAAGCGCCCGGTCTCCGGTATCGCCATGGGCCTGATCCAGGAGGAGGGCAAGACCGTGGTCCTGTCCGACATCCAGGGTCTCGAGGACTTCCTGGGCGACATGGACTTTAAGGTCACCGGCACCACCGAGGGCATCACCGCCCTGCAGATGGACAACAAGGCCACCGGCCTTACCTTTGACATCCTGGCCCGCGCCCTGCAGCAGGCCAAGGAGGGTCGTGCGTACATCCTGCAGAAGATGCTCGATGTGATCCCCGAGCCGCGCCACACCACGCGCAGCACCGCCCCGCGCATCGTCTCCATCCAGGTCCCGACCGACAAGATCCGCGACGTCATCGGTTCCGGCGGCAAGGTCATCCGCGGCATCCAGGACGAGACCGGCGCTTCGGTCGACATCCAGGAGGACGGCACCGTCTTTGTCGGCGGCACCGGCGAGTCCGTCGACCAGGCCGTCGAGCGCATCAAGCTCATCATCAAGGTTCCCGAGCCGGGCGAGGAGTACACCGGTCGCGTTGTCTCCATCCAGCCGTTCGGCGCCTTCGTGAACCTGCTGCCCGGTAAGGACGGCCTGCTGCACATCTCCCGCGTCGCCAAGGGCCGCGTGGAGAAGGTCGAGGATGTCCTCAACGTGGGCGATGAGGTCAAGGTCGTCGTCATCGAGGTCGACGATCGCGGTAAGATCTCGCTCGATCGCCTGGATAAGCCCGAGGCCCCGGCTCGCGCCGAGGGTGCCCCCGAGGGCGACGGCGAGCACTTCCAGCGCCGTGAGCGTCCGCGTCGCGAGCGCTCCGAGCGCAGCGACCGTCCGCGCCGTCCCGGCGACAACGGAGGCCGCAAGCCCCGCCGTCACCACGACGCCGAGTAACAGCCGCACATAAGCAGCTCACCTAGGGCGACTCCGTTATGGGGTCGCCCTTTTGCCATTCCCGGCGGGGTCCGCGGGTAAAGTTTCCTGCTCTACAGTCCTGCTCACGACGGAGGCCACATTAAGTGGCCTCCTGTTCGTGCGGAACTCGCGATAAACTTTACCCGCGGACCCCGCCGGGAATGGCAAAAGGGCTGGTTGGTGCGGGCTGCAATTTTGTCAGAAAGTCTATTGAGTGATCAGATATTAGATCTCTAGATAATTGTATGTGCAGCATTTCCCCAGATAAAACCTACCAAAATATACCTGACCCTTTTTGGCAGGTCTGGGCTCAGATGGGGCTTTGATGCATGGGTGGTCTGTTGTTGTGCAAATGGGTATCATACTGTGGTTAATGCGTCGACTCCATGATGCATGTTTGTACGTTCCCGACGGTCGGTTTGCCAGAAGCGCCCCGTCGGTTGTTCCAGACCCGTTTCGAAGAAAGGAAACAGCACTCACCTATGGCAGCTAAAAAATCATCTCCCTTGAAGATCATCCCGCTTGGCGGCCTTGACGGTATCGGCAAGAACATGACGGTCTTCGAGTGCGGCGACGACATGGTACTCGTCGACGCTGGCCTCATGTTCCCCGACGACTCCCAGCCCGGTATCGACCTGGTGCTTCCTGACTACACCTACGTTCTTGAAAACGAGGAGAAGCTCCGCGGTATCGTCGTCACCCACGGCCACGAGGACCACACCGGTTCGCTTCCGTACCTGCTGCAGGACCTCAACAACAAGGTGCCCATCTTCTCGAGCAAGCTGACGCTTGGCTTTATCGAGGGCAAGCTTTCTGAGTTCCGCATTCGCGCACCCAAGTTCCGCGAGGTCAAGGGCGGCAGCCATGTCAACCTCGGTGGCATCTCGCTCGACTTCTTCTCGATGACGCACTCCATCCCCGGCGCTCTGGGCGTGTTCATCCGCACCAATCAGGGCACCGTTATGCACACCGGCGACTTTAAGCTCGACCAGACGCCCATCGACGGCGTCACGCCCGACTATGCCGCTATCAGCCGCTTTGCCAAGCAGGGCATCGATCTGCTGCTTTCCGACTCCACCAATGCCACGGTTCCCGGCTTTACCAAGTCCGAGGCCGAGGTTGGTCCCAACTTGCTGCACGCCATCAAGAACGCCCCGGGTCGCGTGTTCGTCGCGTCGTTCTCGAGCCATATCCATCGCCTGCAGCAGATCTGCGATGCCGCCCGCAAGTGCGGCCGTAAGGTCGTTGTGACCGGTCGCTCCATGCTCACCAACACCCGCGTTGCGCGCGAGCTGGGCTACCTCAACATCGACGATGCCGATATCATCGATGCCTTCGATATCGATAACCTGCCCGACGACAAGATCGTCGTCATGTGCACCGGTTCGCAGGGCGAGCCGCTGTCGGCCCTGTCCCGCATGGCCAACGGAGAGCACAAGACGCTCTCCATCCACGAGGGCGATACCGTCATCCTCTCGGCAACTCCTGTTCCCGGCAACGAGAAGGCCGTCCAGCAGGTCGTCAACAGCCTGGCCAAGCTCGGTTGCGACGTGTGGGATAAGAACCGCGCTCTTGTCCACGTCTCGGGCCACGGTAGCCAGGAGGAGCTCAAGCTCCTGATGGCCATGGCCAAGCCCACGTACTTTATGCCGGTTCACGGTGAAGCCGTGCATCTGCGCGCCCATGCCCAGCTGGCTCGCAAGATGGGCATCAAGGACGATCATATCTTTATCCTCGATAACGGCGACACGCTCGAGATGCGCGGCGGTATCGTCAAACGCGGTACGCCCGTCGAGTCCGGCGTCGTCTACGTCGACGGCCTGCGTATCGGCGATACCGACCCCATTGTCCTGCGCGATCGCCAGAAGCTCGCCAACGACGGCATGGTCACGGCCGTTGCTATCGTCTCGCTCAAGCACAAGAAGATCGAGGCCATCGAGTTCTCGGGCCGCGGCGTCTCGTTTGCCATCGACGACCAGTTCTCCGAGGATGCCTCCGCGTCCATTATGAAGACGATCGAGAAGGGCAAGTTTAGCTTTACGAGCAGCGGCTCCGATGCCATTCGCAAGGCCGTGCGCGATTCGCTCTCCAACTTTATTTGGAGCCGTACGCGCACCCGTCCGATGATCATCCCGGTCGTCATGGAGGTTTAGTTTGGCGCGCGGATCTGCACAAAACGCCAAAGGCAATAAGGCCAATAACCAACCGGCATCTGCTAAGGGTGCCGGTTCCCATCTGCGTGCCAATAAGGGCCACGAGGCCGACTTCGACGATTTTGAGCCCCTGGTCGAGCCCTCGGCCAACCGCGATATCGCCGGCGTGGTCATCGCCGTTTTGGCGATTGCGTCCTTCATTGCCGTGATTTCGCCGGCGACCGCACCCGTTACGGCTGCGGTTGCCGGTTTCTACCACCTGGGCTTTGGTCTGGGCGCCTACGTGCTGCCGATCGTCATTTTGCTGTTTGCCGCCACGCTCTTTTTAGGTGAGGACTCGCCGCTCAACGCGCGCTCGGTCGCGGGCGGAGCCGTGGTCTTTATCGCCGTTGTCTCCATTCTTTCTCTGATGGTGCCGGGTACGAGCGACTCGTGTGACCTTATGTTCACGCCGCAAAATCTGTCCGCCTCGGGTGGCTACATCGGTGCGTTTATTGCGAGTGCGCTGCAAAATGCCCTGGGTAAGCCTATCGCGATGGTAGTCCTGCTGGGCCTTGTCGTCGTGGGCTTGGTCATCATTGGCTTTTCGGTGGGCGGCGTTTTGCGCTCTGCCCGCGACCGTGCGGCAGATTTTGCCGAGCGCCGTCGTGCCGACGTCAACGCGAGTCCGTGGGGTGACGACGAAGCTCTGTCGGTGCCCGGCGTTGCCCGTCCGCACCTGAGCATTCTTCGTCAAAAGGGTTCCGATGCTGCCGTGACCATGGTCATGGGCAACGATGCGGACCCGGTTTTGGACGATGACGACGAGGATGAGGATCCGTTTGTCGACGTGTCCGATGCCGTGGAGGCCGAGCGCGCTAAGACGACGCTGCTACCACGCCGTCATGCCAAGAAGGGCAAGACGGTTCCCAAGCTCAATACGAGTGAGCCCGACCCGTCTTGGTCCGAGAGCGAGATTGAGCTCACCGAGGGCGATGACGAGGACGACGAGGCTCCGATTGAGATCGCAAAGACAACTTTGCTGCCGCGTCGCCATGCAAAGCGCGACCAGGTAACCGGTCAGCTTTCGATGGAAGACGACCCCGATAAGATCGACGAGTCCGAGCCGCCGTTTGCCGTGAATCCTGTCTCGGCAGCACCTCAGATCCCCGACTTCTTGAAGCATCCCAAGGTTGCCGATGCGCCTGCCTTGAGTGCTGTCGAATCGGCTGCGGCTAGCGATGGGGGAGCGGACGGCGGCGCCGCAGATAACGAGGGCGAAGAAGAGGACGGCCTCAAACTTCCGCCACTTGAGATTCTGCATGCCAACCCGCAGTCGGCTTCCTCCGCGTCTTCTGACAAGGAGCTGGAACAGACTGCCGAGTCGCTTCAGTCCACCTTGCTGGAGTTTGGTCGTAGTGCCCGCGTGGTCGGCTGGATCGCCGGCCCCACGGTGACGACCTTTAAGCTGCAACCTGGCGAGGGCGAGCGCGTGAGCAAGATTTCGAGCCTCGAGGACGATATCGCGCTATCGCTTGCTGCCCAGTCGGTGCGTATCTTTGCCCCGATCCCCGGCACCTCGCTCGTGGGCATCGAGATTCCCAACCGCAAGCGCCAGAACGTCAACCTGGGCGACGTGTTGCCCTATGTGAAGGGCGGTCCGCTCGAGCTGGCCATCGGTCGAGATGCCGAGGGCACGCCGGTCGTCGCCGACCTTGCCAAGATGCCCCACCTGCTGATCGCCGGCACGACCGGTTCTGGTAAGTCGGTGATGATCAACTCCATCATCACGACCCTGCTCATGCGCGCGCTTCCCGAGGACGTTCGCCTGATCATGGTCGACCCCAAGCGCGTCGAGCTTGCGGGCTATAACGGTTTGCCGCATCTCTATGTGCCCGTGGTGACCGAGCCCAAGCAGGCCGCGAGCGCTCTGCAATGGGCCGTGTCCGAGATGGAGCGTCGCCTGAAGGTCTTCGAGCGTCTCAACGTGCGTAAGATCTCGACCTACAACGAAAAGCAGGCCGCCGGCGAGTTTGAGCATTACGACAACCCGCCGCAAAAGATGCCCTACCTGGTCATCATCATTGACGAGCTCTCGGACCTGATGATGGTCGCCGGTAAGGATGTCGAGGCCTCGATTGTGCGTATTGCGCAGCTGGGCCGTGCCGCCGGCATTCATCTTATCGTGGCCACGCAGCGCCCCAGTTCCAACGTAGTGACGGGCCTTATCAAGGCCAACATCACCAACCGCATCGCCTTTAATGTCGCCACGGGCATCGACTCGCGCGTCATCATCGACCAGATGGGTGCCGAAAAGCTCACCGGTTTGGGCGACATGCTGTTCTCCAAGGTCGACTGGGGCAAGCCTCGCCGTATCCAGGGCTGCTTTGTCTCGGACGACGAAATCAACGAGATTGTCGAGTTCGTCAAGTCGCAGAGTGAGCCTGACTACCACGAGGAGATTCTGTCTGCCGTGGCGCCCGCTTCCATGTCCATGGCGGGTGGCGGCGGCATTGTCCGCACCGGAGTCGCCGAGCCGCAAGACGATGATCCGCTCATTTGGGAAGCCGCCCATATTGTGGTGGAATCGCAGCTTGGCTCCACATCTGGCCTGCAACGTCGTCTGAAGGTTGGCTATGCGCGTGCCGGGCGTATTATGGACATGCTGGAAGAAAAGGGTGTCGTCGGCCCGCCCGACGGTTCCAAGCCGCGCGAGGTCCTGTTGGACGAGGAGGGGCTTGCCGCGCTGGAATCTGTCGACGCCGAGATGGCACGTGAAGATCGTGAGTTTGGAGGATTCTGATGGCTGCACGCTTTGGTGACATGCTGCTCGAGCAGCGTCGCCGAATGGGCCTTTCCATTCAGCAGGTCGCCAACACCATCAAAATCAGGCCGCAGATCATCGAGTTTTTCGAGACCGGTAACTTTGCTTCGATGCCGCCGCGCGGCTATGCGCAGGGCATGATTTCGAGCTATGCTCGCTTTTTGGGCCTCAATCCGCGTGAGGTCGTCAATGCCTACTTTGACGACCTGATGGCATACGAACGCGAGACGTCGCAGCAGGGCGGTCGTTTTCAGGACGCCGCCGGCTACGTCAATTCGCGTTCCTCGGTCGATAACGGGCGCTTCCTGATGGTTCAGGGCGGTCGTTCGACCCGCTATGGACAGCGTCCTCAGCAGGCCGGTTATATTACTGAGACGGGTTCGGGCGAGGAGATTCGCTCACAGCGTGACCGGTTCCGCAGTACGCCGATGCCCGAGGACCGTGCACTTCCCGCTGCCCGCGGCGTGGCGCGTGACCCTCGTGCCGGCTACGGCGACGGCGGCTATTCCGATCGCGGTCACCGTGGTGTCTCCACCGGACGCTCTCGCGGTGGCTATGCGGATGCCGATACCACGCAGGTGACGCCGCGTCTTCGCTCTCAATCACAGCCGTATGGCCAGCGCTCTTCGGCTCCGCGTTCGGGCCAACGTGGCTATCAAGGCCGCGGTGAACTTGCGTCCCGCTCGGGTCAGCGCAGCCTTCAGGGCCAGGGCGGCTATCGCGGCCGTTCCGATAGCAATCGTGGTCGTATGCCTCAGGGAGGCGGCCGCAACAGTTCCAGTCGTGGACGCGGCGGATCACGTACTCCTCAAAACAACGGGCTCGATCCGCGTATCGTCTACGCCGGCATCGGTGCCGTGGTGTTGCTGCTGATTGTGCTCATCGTGGTGCTTCTGCGCGGCTGCGCTTCTTCGGCGCCCGAGAACACGCCCGAGACGCCCACTGCTACCAAGACTTCGACCAAGAAGTCTTCTAAGAAGACCGAAACGGTCGACGAGGACGAAGACACCGATGAGGCGACGGATGAGTCGACTGATTCGGACGCTACCAAGACGACGGCCAAGAAGGAAGAGAGCGAGGTCACGAAGGTCAAGGTCTCCGTTGCCAAGGGAAAGACCGCGTGGATTGAGGTCAAGGTCGACGGCAAGTCGGTCTATGGCGCCCAGGCGACTGGCCCCTTTGAGCAGGAGTATACGCCCGAGTCCTCGATCGAGATCACCACGTCCAAGCCTTCCGATGTCACCGTTACCAAGAACGGTGAAAAGGTCCGTTACGATACCAAGACCTCGGGCGTGGCGCGCGTGACGATCACCGTTCCCAAGAAGGAGACGTCTGATTCCGAGAATGGTGAAAGTTCTGATAGTACCGACACCACCGATGGTACCGATACCACCGACGGTACCGATGCCCAGTCCACGGATGGCGCCGATACCGCAACTGACGGTCAGACACCCACCGATTCTACCGACAATTCGTACGATAGCTACTAGGCCGCTCGTACGCGAAAGGAAACATCATGGCTAAAGATTCCAGCTTCGACGTCGTGTCCGAGGTCAACATGCAAGAGGTCGACAACGCCTTCCAGCAGACCACGCGCGAGATTTCCCAGCGCTATGACCTTAAGGATTCCGGCGCCACGATCGAGCTTTCGAAGGGCGACAAGCTCTTTACGATAAACGCCCCGGCCGACTTTGTCTCCAAACAGATTGTCGACGTGCTGAGCTCCAAGCTCATCAAGCGCGGCATCGACCTCAAGGCCGTCTCGTGGGATGCTCCGCAGGCGGCATCGGGCGGCACCGTGCGCGTGCTCGGCCATATCGTCGAGGGTATTGACCAGGCGACCGCCAAGAAGATCAACAAGGACATCAAGGATCAAAAGCTCAAGGTCAAGGTGACCATCGAGGCCGACAAGCTGCGTGTTTCCTCTGCTTCGAAGGACGCGTTGCAGACCGTGATCCAGTTCCTGCGCGACCAGGACTACGGCCAGCCGCTGCAGTTCACCAACTACCGCTAATATCAATCGAAAGGACTGCTCTCCAACATGGATACACCGTTGGGCTCCGTGCTCTACATCACCCTCGGGTGCGCTAAGAACGAGGTTGACACCGACCGCATGCGTTCTCTTTTGACCGCCGCGGGCTACGAGGAGGCATTCGACCCGCAGGATGCCGATATCGCCATCGTCAATACTTGCTCGTTCCTCGCCTCCGCAACGTCCGAGAGCATCGAGACCACGCTCGAGCTCGCCAACGAGGTTCAGGACGGCGTTCGTTCTTGCCCCATCGTCATGTGCGGCTGCGTGCCGTCGCGCTATGGCGATGACCTGCCTGACGAGCTGCCCGAGGTCGCTGCCTTTGTGAAGGCCGACGAGGAAGACGGCATCGTGGCGGTCATCGATGGCGTGCTGGGTGTCGAGCGCGAGATTGCAGCCTATATCCCGCAGGTCAAACGTACCGTCGAGGGTGCTGTCGCCTACGTCAAGATTTCCGATGGCTGCAACCGCTTCTGCAGCTTCTGCATGATCCCCTACATCCGCGGCCGCTATCATTCGCGCAATGCCGAGAGCATCATCTCCGAGGTGCGCGACCTGGTTGCCGGCGGTGTGCGCGAGATCGTGCTGATCGGCCAGGACACGGGCATCTGGGGTACCGACTTTGCCGACGAGGACGTCGCCGATGGCTCGCCGCGCAATCTGGCGCAGCTGCTGTGTGCCGTCGCCGAGGCCGTGCGCCCGCACAACGTCTGGGTCCGCGTGCTCTATCTGCAGCCCGAGGGCATGACTGACGAACTCATCGAGACGATTCGCGATACGCCCGAGGTGCTGCCCTATATCGATATCCCCGTGCAGCACTGCGACGCGCGCATTCTCAAGGCCATGCGTCGCTCCGGTTCGCGCCAGGAGCTCGAGGATCTGTTCCGCGACCTTCGCGAGCGCATCCCCGGCATCGTGATTCGTTCCACGGCCATGGTCGGCTTCCCGACCGAGACCGACGACGAGTTCCGCGACCTTATCGACTTTATGGACACCGTCGGCTTTGACTACACGAGCGTCTTTGCCTACTCGCGTGAGGAAGGTAGCCTGGCCGCCAAGATGGAGGGCCAGGTCGATGAGGAGGTCAAGCTTGAGCGCGCCCAGGAGGCCATGGATCTGGCCGAGTCGCTCGGTTTTGCCGCTACCGCCGCACATGTGGGCGAGCGCGCCCAGGTGATCGTCGACGGTATCGAAGAGACCGAGGATGGCGCCGAGCTGATCGGCCATGCCTGGTTCCAGGCGCCCGATTCCGATGGTGCGGTGCACTTGGACGCCAGCGAGGCGTCCGTGGGCGATATTCTGACTGTCGAGTTTACCGATAGCTTCTGCTATGAGCTTATCGGCCATGTTGTGGAGTAGGAGAGCATCGTGGCAAACGAGAGCAATAAGGAACTGACGAGTGTCTGGACGCCCGCCAACATCGTGACGTGCGTTCGCATCGTCTTTATCCCGGTGTTCATGATCGTCTCAGCGCTGTCTCACACGAGTGTTGCCGGTACGGATTGGAGCACTTTCGACGGCCCGCTCGCCGCCGCTGCCTTCATTCTGTATGTGATCCTGTCGTGCACCGATAAGGTCGACGGTTATCTGGCGCGCTCGCGCAACGAGATCACCGACTTCGGTAAGTTCTTGGACCCCATCGCCGACAAGCTACTGGTGTTCTCGGCCCTGCTGCTGTTCTTGGATTTTGGCGCGGTGACCGTGTGGTCCGTGTTCATTATCCTATTCCGTGAGCTGCTGGTGAGCGCCCTTCGCATGGTCGCGAGTGCGGCCGGTGTGGTCGTTGCGGCCGATAAGCTCGGCAAGTACAAGACGGCAACCACGATGGTCTCCATCTGCGGTTACCTGTGCGTTTTTGCTATGGCCGGCTTGCACCTTGGCCCGGTGGCACTGACGCTCGGCATCTACTCGGTGTCGCGCTTCTTGTACGCCGTTGCCGTTGTCCTGACCGTTATCTCGGGTGCCCAGTACTTCTGGAACTGCCGCAAGATCGTCTTTTCGGTCTAGGTCCTGGTGGGTATGACGGTCTCTTTTGAGCAGATTTCCGCACATAACGAGGAGCTGGCGCGCGATATTGTCGAGCGTGCGAGCGCTCGGGGCGTGACGGTTTCGACGGCTGAGTCGCTGACGGCGGGTATGATCGCCTCGACGATTGCGGATATCCCGGGCGCCTCGGCGGCGCTGCGTGGCGGTGCGGTGACCTACTGCGATGAGATCAAGCATCGTGTGTTGGGTGTTGAGCAGGAGACGCTCGACCGCTATACCGCGGTGTCGCATCAGACCGCGCGCGAGATGGCGGTGGGTTCGCTGGAGCTGTACCAGAGCGATATTGCAGTGAGCGCAACGGGTTATGCCGGCCCCGGCGGTGGTACTGAGGACGATCCTGCGGGCACTTTCTATATTGGCTGGGCGCATCGTTCCGCCGATGGGGGAGTGCCGGTCGTGGACTCTGTGCGCTGCCACTATGAGGGCGACCGTTCGTGTGTTCGTGCCCATGCGGTCGCGGAGGCATTGGGTCGCATTGCCCTTGTGCTCAACTCTATGGAATAGACGTGTTTTAAGGGGCCTCCGGGCCCCTTAATTGTGGAGATAGGGACCTTAGGCTCATTTGGCGTTTGTGCTGGTTGTAGATGTAATTTTGCCTGCCTTGTTCATATTTGGTCCTTTGTGGTCAAGCATTTGGTCAGTGTTTGGTCGGCGTTTGGTTGGTTTTTGGAAAGACCGCCTGCATATGATTTATCTGAACGGTTGACCACGAACAGCCGTTCGTTTATTATCGATGCAGGTTGTTAAGAGGAGGGCTATTCATGGCCAAGAATTCAGGTCCCGTACGTACCGTTCATGCTCGCACGACGGGTAAAGAGCGCGATGAGATGATCGCCACCACCAAGGCCGAGATCGAGAAGAAATTCGGCCAGGGTTCCATCATGAGGTACGGCGACGGTGGCCCCGAGCTCGAGGTCGAGGCCATCCCTACGGGCGCTCTGGCACTCGATGCCGCTCTGGGTATCGGCGGTGTGCCGCGCGGCCGAATCGTCGAGATCTACGGTCCCGAGTCCTCCGGTAAGACGACGCTTTCGCTCGAGATCTTGGCCGAGGCCCAGGCAATGGGTGGCGTTGTGGCATTTATCGATGCCGAGCACGCGCTCGATCCCACGTATGCCGCGCGCATCGGTGTGGATATCGACGAGGTGCTCATTTCCCAGCCCGATACGGGTGAGCAGGCGCTCGAAATCGTTGACATGCTTGTGCGTTCTGGTGCCATCGATGCCATCGTCGTCGACTCCGTCGCCGCGCTGACCCCGCGTGCCGAGATCGAGGGAGAAATCGGCGACACTACGGTCGGTCTTCAGGCTCGCCTGATGAGCCAGGCGCTCCGCAAGCTCGCCGGCTCGCTGTCCAAGTCCAACACGACGTGCATCTTCATTAACCAGCTGCGTGAGAAGATCGGCGTCATGTTCGGCAACCCCGAGACTACGACGGGCGGCCGCGCCCTTAAGTTCTTCTCTTCGGTTCGTATCGACATTCGCCGCATCGACAGCATTAAGCTTAAGGACGAGGTTATCGGTAACCGCGTGCGCGCCAAGGTCGTTAAGAACAAGGTGGCGGCTCCGTTCCGTTCTGCTGAGTTCGACATCATGTACGGTACGGGCATCTCTAAGGAGGGCTCGATTCTGGACATGGCTGTCGAGTGCGGCATCTGCAAGAAGATGGGCTCCTGGTTTGCCTATGGTGAGGACAAGCTCGGCAACGGTCGCGAGGCCGCCAAGGCGTTCCTGCGCGAACACCCCGATTGTGCCGACGAGATTGAGCATAAGGTCCGCCTTGCCTGCGGACTTGAGTTTGATGACGATGCTCCGTCCGAGGTCGAGCTGACCGATCAGCCTGCGCCTGAGGAGTTTGATGAGCTTTACGCCATCGATGGTTCCGCCATGCTCGATGATGACGACGAGTAGCGGTTACGCTCATGTCGTATACGGTGACCGAGGCTACGGTCGTCTTTCCCGATAAGAAGGCGGCCTCCTCGTTCTCGAGCGGGTATGCGTCTAAAAAGCCCTGCGCGCATATCGATTGTGAGCTTGAGGGCGGTTTTGAACGGTCCATTTGGATTCCCGTGCGGGTTGCGCGGCTGTATCTCAAAAACCGCCCCGATTTTCCCTGTGATTGGGATAACTTTCGTGAGGCTGTGCAGCTCATCGAGCGTAAATGTGCACTTACCATGGTGACCGAGATGTTATCACGCCGTGACCATGCGACGGGTGAGGTCCGTGACAAGCTGGCTTGCTACGGCTTCCGCCAGCCCGCGATCGATTTCGCCGTCGAGCGCGCCACCGAGTATCACTTTTTAGACGAGAACCGCTTTTGCTCGTACTTTATCGAGGAACGCAAGCGGCGCGGTTGGGGTCAGCGCAAAATCGAGACCGAACTCAAGCGTCGCCATGTCGTGCTCGATGACATTCCCGGTTATCCCGAGGAATATTTTGCCGTCGAAGACGATTTGGCGCGTGCGTCAGCCCTGCTTGCCAAGCGGCGTGTTCCAGAGACGTGCGGATTCGAAAAACTGGTTCGGTTTTTGATGGGCAAGGGCTTCTC
The DNA here is from genome assembly GCF_040092405.1 of Collinsella sp. CLA-ER-H2. Classification (NCBI taxonomy): domain Bacteria; kingdom Bacillati; phylum Actinomycetota; class Coriobacteriia; order Coriobacteriales; family Coriobacteriaceae; genus Collinsella; species Collinsella sp. CLA-ER-H2. The sequence continues at coordinate 38,253 of NZ_JBBNLO010000001.1, read as the reverse complement.
GTATCACATTGCCGCCGATGCCGTTAAGGCACGCCTCGATGCCGAATGCGAGGAATGTGCGGTTTAGGCATATGAGTTTTGTGGTCCTGCCGTTCACCGCGTTTTAGCCGCCGTGCTGGGGCCATTTATTTGACAGTTGTTGTGGTTCAACGTACGATAAACACTGTCATTTGCTTTGTGATATGTGCTCATCTGTGATGAGTTTGTTTATATGTTTATCTGTATCCGACCCGCATAAGCTGCGCCCATATTACTCAAATGTCGCGAGCCGTTCATAAGGACGGTTCGCTTTGTTGTGTAACGAATCCATAAAAAGGAGTGAGCATGCCTATCATTGCAGCGCTCGTTGGCATCGTTTTGGGTGCCATCGCCGCCATTGCCTACATGCGCACCGCCAAGCAGGGTAGTCTTCACGAGGCCGACGAAAAGATCCAGTCGGCACACGCACAGGCTGAGTCCCTGATCGGTGATGCAAAGCGTCAGGCCGAGACCCTCAAAAAAGAGGCTCTGCTCGAGGCTAAAGAGGAGATCATCAAGAACAAGCAGACCGCCGAGGCCGAGGACAAGCAGCGTAAGAACGAGATTCGTACGCTCGAGAATCGCGTGATGCAGCGCGAGGAATCCCTTGATCGCCGCAACGACGCTCTCGACAAGCGCGAGCATCAGCTGTCCAGCCAGGCCGGTCAGGTCGAGAAGCGCTCTCGCGAGCTCGAGGAGCTCTGCGCAAAGCAGACCTCCGAGCTCGAGCGTATCGCCGACCTTACCCGCGAGGATGCCCACAAGGAGCTCCTCGATAAGGTTCGCGGCGAGGTCACCCACGAGGCCGCCACGATCATTCGCGAGTCCGAGCAGCAGGTTCGCGCCGAGTGCCACAAGACCGCCCAGGAGATTCTTTCCCTGGCGATTCAGCGCTGCGCTGCCGACCACACTGCCGAGGTCACCGTTACCTCCGTGCACATTCCCTCTGATGACCTCAAGGGCCGTATCATCGGTCGCGAGGGTCGCAACATCCGCACCTTCGAGCAGGTTTCCGGCGTCAACCTCGTGATCGACGACACGCCCGAGACCGTCGTTCTTTCGAGCTTCGACCCGGTCCGTCGTGAGACCGCCCGTGTCGCCCTCGAGAACCTCATCGCCGACGGCCGCATTCACCCTGCCCGCATCGAGGAGATGTATCACAAGGCTGCCGACCTGGTTCAGCAGCGCGTGCGCGAGGCTGGCGAGCAGGCTGCCTTCGATACCGGCATCCACGACCTGCACCCCGAGATCGTCAAGACCCTTGGTGCCTTGCGCTACCGTACCTCGTTTGGTCAGAACGTGCTTCAGCACTCCCTCGAGGTCTCTGATCTCTGCGGCGTGATGGCTTCCGAGCTTGGCCTGGACGTTGTGACCGCCAAGCGCGCCGGCCTGCTTCATGACCTGGGCAAGGCAATCGACCACGACGTCGAGGGCCCGCATGCCGTCATCGGCGCCGAGCTTGCCCGCCGTTATGGCGAGAAGCCCGTTATCGTCCACGCTATCGAGGCTCACCACGCCGATGTTGACCCCAACACGGTGCTCGATGTCCTGGTACAGGCCGCTGATGCCGTCTCTGCTTCTCGCCCCGGTGCCCGTCGCGAGTCTGCCGAGAACTACATCAAGCGTCTCGAGAAGCTCGAGGAGATCGCCAACTCCCATGACGGCGTCGAGCGTACCTATGCCATGCAGGCCGGTCGCGAGGTCCACGTCATGGTTCAGCCGGACAAGATCTCCGATGCCCAGTCCACGGTTCTGGCTCACGATATCGCCCATCAGATCGAGGAAGAGATGGAGTATCCCGGTCAGGTGCGCGTCGTCGTGATTCGCGAGAGCCGCGCTGTCGATATCGCTAAATAATATGAGCGACGCGAACGAGCTCATCTCATTTATCGCGTCGATGTCGGGGGAGGGCAACCTTCGCGTCGAGGAGAACCTTGGCGAGGGGTATGTCCGCCTCCGCGTTTCGGAGGCCGAGCGGCGCCAGGCAAAGCACGACATTCAGCATGTCGAGGATATCGTCATCGAAATGCTCCGTAATGCTCGCGATGCCGGCGCCGACAAGGTCTATCTCGCCACGACCAAGGAAGATGGCGTCCGCACGCTTGTCTTTCTGGATAACGGCTCGGGTGTTCCGCAGGATATGCAAGAGCGAATCTTCGATGCTCGCGTTACCTCAAAGCTCGAGAGCATGAAGATGGACCGTTGGGGCGTTCACGGTCGTGGCATGGCATTGTTTTCGATCAAGCAGAACACCGACGAGGCCCGCGTGGTCACGTCTGGTGTCGATCTTGGCTCAGCCTTTAAGGTGAGCGTTGCGGCCGACCGCCTCAGTGAGCGTGCCGATCAGTCCAGCTGGCCCCAGGCCGTCAAGGATGAGGACGGACGTTATGCCTGTGCTCGCGGTCCGCATAATATTATTCGCGCTGCCTGTGAGTTTGCGCTCGAGGAGTTGCGTGGTTGCGATGTCTATCTTGGTTCTCCGTCTGAGATTGCCGCGACCCTATATGCTCAGGCGTCAAGTCGGCTCGATACGTCTCGTCTCCTGTTTGTTGATGATGAGAGCGAGCTTCCGGTTGTCGATCGTTTAGGCCTTGCCTCTGATGCCGAGGACTTTATTCGTATTTGTTCGGGTTTGGGTCTTGAAATGTCCGAGCGCACGGCCCATCGCATTTTGGCAGGGCAGATTAAGCCCGTTCGCGGTGTGACTGCGCGTCTGCTGCGCGAGCGTGACTCATCCTCGCATGCGCCGGCTCCTGTCGATCTCGCGAAGGATCGTCGTGGACTGCGTATTGCCAAGGATGACATGGCACAGTTTTCGCGTGCTGTGGAGCGCGACTTTAATGACCTTGCCGCCCGGTACTATCTCAATCTTTGCGGCGGCCCAAAGATCCGTGTTTCGCGTGATCGAATCACCGTGACCTTCGATCTTGCCAAAGAGGAATAGTGCCTTTACCGAGTCCACTCGGTACGATAAAGTTATTGCAGTTAAAACGTACTTTTAAACGCAGGAGTTTCTTCATGGATTGCCTGAAGGTATCAAGCAAATCATCGCCCGCGTCCGTTGCCGGCGCCATCGCCGGCATGGTCAAGGATGGTGTACCCGTCAACATCCAGTGTGTCGGTGCCGGTGCTGTCAACCAGGCCATTAAGGCCGTTGCTATCGCGCGCGGTTTTTTGATTCCAACCGGTTTTGATATTTCCTGCGCGCCTGTGTTCTCCGACATCCTCATTAACGGGGAGTCGCGCACGGCCATCCGTCTTTCTATCTACGTTCACCAGATCAATCGAGCTGCTATGGATAACGTCGTCATGGATGATGTTAAGCCTGTGGCATAGCTTCTGCTTGCCTCGATTCGCCTCCCTTCCATCGTTAGGACTTATGCACATGGACCAGCGTTCCGTACGCGATATTCTTGCCGGTAAAACCTACTTTATCCGCACCTTTGGTTGCCAGATGAATCAGCACGATTCCGAGCGCGTGAGCGGTCTGCTCGATTCGTATGGTTGTCTCATGGCGCTCGATCCCGAGCATGCCGATATCGTTGTCTTCATGACATGCTGTGTGCGTGAGGCCGCCGATACTCGCCTGTACGGTCAGTGCAATTCCTGCAAAAGCCTGCCGCCTTCGCCTTCGGGCAAGCGTGTGGTTGCCGTGGGCGGCTGCATCGCACAGCGTGATGGCGAGGGTCTGCTCACCAACGTCGATAACGTCAATGTCATCTTTGGCACGCATTCCATCGCACATGTGGCCGAGCTCATTGCCGAGGCGTTCCTTGATGGTAAGCGTCATATCCGCACCAATGAGCATGAGGATACGGATGCCATGTGCATGCCGTGGCATCGCGAGACCCAGTATCACGCCTGGGTGCCCATCATGACTGGCTGCAATAATTTCTGCACCTATTGCATCGTGCCGTACGTGCGCGGTCGCGAAAAAAGCCGCCCCTTCGAGGAGATTGTCGACGAGGTGACCGGTTTGGTGCGTCAGGGCGTGCGTGAGATTACGCTGCTGGGCCAAAACGTTAACTCTTATGGTCGCGATCTGTTTGGCAAGCCGCGTTTTGCCGATCTGCTGCGTGCCGTGGGCGATACGGGTGTGGAGCGCATCTTCTTTACGTCTTCGCATCCCAAGGATCTGCTCCCCGAGACCATCGACGCCATGGCCGAGACGCCTGCCGTTATGCCGCAGTTGCACCTAGCCGTCCAGTCAGGTTCGACACGGATCCTCAAAGAGATGAATCGCCGTTATACACGCGAGGACTATCTGGGCCTGGTCGATCGCATTCGCAACCGCATGCCCGATATCGCGCTCTCGACCGACATTATCGTTGGCTTCCCGGGCGAGACTGAAGAAGACTTTGAGCAGACGCTCTCACTTGCCGAGACGGTCCGCTATGCTCAGGCCTATACCTTCATCTATTCCAAGCGCGCCGGTACCCCGGCCGCCGAGATTGACGATCCTACGCCGCATGAGGTTATTCTCGAGCGTTTCAACCGCCTGGTTAAGGTTATCGAGACCACGGCGCACGAGTACAACCAGGGTGAGCTTCATACTGTGGTGCCGGCGCTCATTGAGGGAACGAGTAAAAAGAACGACGCGGTCCTGCTGGGCAAGAGTCCCAAGAATCAGACCGTGCATGCGCCTATCCCCGAGGGTTACAGCATCGATCAGCTTGTTGGCAAGATCGTTGATGTTGACGTTGACGTTGCCAAGACCTGGTATTTGTCCGGCTCCGTTGTGGGCGAGCCGCGCTAATGGTTTCTCCCGGGGCAGGTCTTTCCGCCGTTGCGATCGTCGGTCCGACGGCGGTTGGTAAGAGTGGTGTTGCCGACCGTTTGGCGGCTCGTCTTTCGTCCGAAGTGCTGTCGTGCGATGCGATGCAAATCTATCGCGGCATGGACATCGGTACCGCAAAGATGGCGCCCGATGAGTGTACGGCGCCGCTGCGTCTCGTCGACATTGTAGAGCCGGGTGTGGCGTACTCTGCGGCGCTTTATCAGGCTGACGCTCGCGCGCATGTTGAGCGTTTGCTTGGCGAGGGCCGCCTACCGGTGTTTTGCGGGGGCACAGGCTTGTATCTCAAGGCCGCCCTGGATGAGATGGATTTTCCCTCGGGCGAGCTTGAGGACGATCGTCGCGCGGGGTATCAGGAACTTGCCGAGCGTATTGGCGAGGAAGAACTGCATGCTCTGCTTGCCGAGCGCGACCCCGAGTCCGCTGCGGTCATCCACCCCCATAATGTTCGCCGCGTGATTCGCGCTCTCGAAATGCACGATGATGGAGTGTCCTACGCGCAGCAAAAGTCGCAGTTTAGTGTTCCGCGCGAGCATTATCACGCTCTGTGGTTTGGTCTGACGCGTAATCGCGAGATGCTCTACGAGCGCATTAACCTGCGCGTCGACCTGATGTTTGAGCAGGGCCTTGTCGATGAGGTTCGCGGTCTTACGGACCAGGGGCTGGCAGATGCCCTGACTTCGATGCAGGCGATTGGCTATAAAGAGATTATCGATGCCTTTAACGGCGTGATTTCTATGGATGAGGCTCGCGAACTCATCAAGATGCGTTCGCGTCGCTATGCCAAGCGTCAGCTTTCGTGGTTTAAACGCGATGACCGTATCGTGTGGTTCGATATGGACGAGTTTACGATCGATGAGGTCGTTGAGGACATCCTGCATCGTATTGAGGCTGTCTAATGGCTCGTTTTCCTCTTGTTTCCACGGCACCCGAGCCCGAGCGTGCCATTTTGGTTGGTGTTGAATGGCGCGACAATGCATGGCCGCTCGATCGATCGCTTGACGAGCTGGAGCGCCTTGCCCATACGGCTGGTGCCCGGTGCGTGGCGCGCTTGTCTCAGCGTTTGGTAAAGCCGTATCCTAAATCGTTTATCGGTTCCGGTAAGGTTGAAGAGCTGTGCGGCCTGGTGCATCGCATGGATGCCGATGTTGTTATCTTTGACGACGACCTGACGCCCTCGCAGCAATCCTATTTGGAGAAAGCCGTGGGCGAGCCGGTAAAGATTATCGATCGTACGGCACTGATCTTGGATATCTTTGGCCTGCATGCTCAGACGCGTGAGGGACGCCTACAGGTACAGCTGGCACAGCTTCAATATCTGTTGCCTCGTCTGCGTGGCATGTGGAGCCATCTTGCCAAGGAGCAGACGCGCGGCGGCATCGGTTCGCGCTTTGGCCAGGGTGAAAGCCAGCTCGAGGTTGACCGTCGCTTGATTCGCAATAAGATTGCCGCGCTTCGTCGTGAGCTTAAGCAGGTTGAACAGCGTCGCGATGTCCAGTCCAAGAGTCGCATTGAGTCACCGGCGTTTCGCGTCGCGTTAGCCGGTTATACCAATGCCGGTAAATCGACGTTGCTCAATCGCCTGACCGGCTCTACGGTACTTTCGCAGGACAAGCTGTTTGCTACGCTCGACCCGACGACGCGTTCGTATCACCTGCCCGGCGGTCGCGGCATGACGATCACCGATACCGTCGGCTTTATTCAAAAGCTGCCGCATGGTTTGGTCGATGCCTTTAAATCGACGCTGTCCGAGGTGTTGGGTGCCGATCTAATTCTCAAAGTCGTAGATGCGTCTGACGAGGACTATGAGCGACAGCTGGAGGCTGTCGACCGCGTGCTTGATGAGATCGGCGCTGGAGAGCGTTTAACGCTGACCGTATTCAATAAAATCGATCTTCTCGATAGCGTTGATCGACTGAGCTTCCGTCGTCGCTATCCCGAGGCCGTTCTGTTCTCGGCCCAAACGGGCGAGGGGCTCGACGATCTCGTCGATCGCATTGCTCGCGAGGCGGCTGCCACCGATGTGTTGCTCTCTGCTGATATCCCGTATCGCGAGGGCGCCCTCATCACGCTGGTGCATGAGCAGGGAACCCTTTTGCACGAGGAATATCTCGAGGATGGCGTTCGTATTGTGGCGAAGCTGCCGGCTCGTATTGCGCCGCGGCTCGAGCGTTATCGCACCGAGTAGGCGAGCTCCAAAATGCCCAGTATGATGGGCTGATGCAGCAGATAAAAGGGGAGTGCGTGACGTCCAAGGCTGGCGAGCGCCGGTAGGGGGTTGGCGTAGGTCCAGCTAGGGACGGTCTTATCGATTCCCTGCGCTATATGTGCGGCGAAGTATCCTGCAAGATACATAAAGATAAACGGGATGATGGGGTAGTAATCACCTGAAACAAACCCAGGGCTCGGAAATCCCAGCCACGCCAGGTAGGGGACAGGGTAGATTGTTTTGGGGATGCTCCAGGTGAGGGCGAACAACACAAGGCATAGGGACATGCCCCATCTCGCCGATATCCTCTTAAGGACGGGATCGGTCAACGCCACGATGCCGGTACATGCGGCCATGCAGTAGATGATGCCAAAATTAACCGAATCGTCTACTGAGACAAGCGTTGTTACCAACCAGACGACGAGTGCTGCTAAGGCGTATTTGGCGGCACGTTTGATATTGTTGCGCGAAAGGGTGCACATCCAACCCGCGATAAACAGAAATACCCAGCTGATGCTGGCGCGCCAGATGTCTTGAAAGACAGTCTGGGTAAACCAGGGCATATCCCAACCGTACAGGTAGGCGAGATCGTAGCAAGCGTGAAAACCTGCCATTGAAATCATCGTAAACCCGCGGACGGTATCAAAGATGGTGATGCGTTTTTGCATTACGAGAACCGGCGCATCAAGCCGACGACTTTGCCCAAGATAGCGGGATTCGTTGCATAGATAGGCTCCATGGTGTCATTCTCTGGCTGCAGGCGTACGCGTCCCTGCTCCTTGTAGAATGTCTTGACGGTCGCTGAACCATCAATCATGGCCACGACAATTTCGCCGTTCATGGCACTCTTTTGTTCACGGACGATGATGTAATCGCCATTGAAGATGCCGACATTGATCATTGAGCTCCCATGCACCTCAAGGATAAAGGAACCCTGATCAGTGGCGATTTCGGTCGGGATAGTAAAAGTGTCTTCTATATTCTGCTCGGCCAGAATGGGAATCCCAGCCGCGACGCGACCAACGAGCGGTAGCGAGACCGTTCCGCGAGGTGCGGTGGGTTCGTCAGATTTAGAAATTGAGACAGAGGAACCGTCCTCGTTAAAGAGTTCCAGGGCGCGCGGTTTGGTGGCATCGCGCTTGAGTAGCCCGCGCGCCTCCAGGGCAGATAGATGGGCGTGCACGGTGCTGGGGGAGGAAAGGCCCACGGCAGAAGCCATCTCGCGCACGCTGGGCGGATAACCTTTCTCCTGCTGATATTCCTTGATGAAGTCGTAAATTTGCTGCTGACGCTTGGTAATTTTGCGAGCCATCAGGGCATCCTCTCTACCCATGTCAAACAAATGTTCGAATTTTGCTTGACAGGAACAACTGTTCGAAGATAATAATAACCGAACATTCGTTCTCGCGCTAGACATTTTTGTCCGCGCGGCTTGATAAAACTGTTCTCAGCAAAACACGCGAGAGGAGAACATGATGAACGCAACGAATATGGTCCAGGGAAACCTTGCCCTTAAACTCGAGACGCCTGCAGAACCCACTTTTACGGTTGTTCAGGGTGGCCGCTCCGGCTTTCAGCCTTTGACCGTAAAGCCTGCTCGCAATCAGCAGGCTGTAGTTGCGCCGGCCCGCGTTGCCCTGAAGGTTCCGACGATTGTCGCCGTTGCCGTTGCGCTTACGCTCTTCGTTGTCCTCGCTACGTCGGTCTTTAGCGCTCGTCACGCCGCGTATGCCGAGTCCGTTTCCAACGTTACCTACGAGACTATTCGCGTTCAGCCTGGTGATTCTCTTTGGTCGCTTGCCGAGGAATATCCTATCGAAGGCCTTTCCACGCAAGAGACTTCCGACATGATCCGTAACGTCAATCATCTGGAACATGGTTCGCTCGCCGCCGGTGCGCATCTTAAGGTTCCTGCTCGTTCGTAATCATTATCGCGCTGCGCATGGTACCCTTGTTATCGTTTAAGAGGAGGTACCATGCGCTGTCCCAAATGCGGTAAGGCACATACCCGCGTCGTTGATTCCCGTATGCAGGAGTCAAATAACACCATTAAGCGCCGTCGCGAATGTTGCTCGTGTAACTACCGCTTTACAACGTTCGAGCGATGCGAAGACCCAATTGAGGTCATTAAGTCGGACGGAACTAAGCAGCGGTTCGATCGCAATAAGCTGCTCGTCGGCTTGATGCGTGCCACCATCAAGCGTGATATCGACACTAAGAAGCTCAATGAGATTATCGACGACATCGAGGTCGAGCTGCGCTCTCGCACGCTGACGGCCGTCACGTCCCATGAGCTGGGTGACATGGTGCTCAAGCGCTTGGCAAAGATCGACAAGGTGGCGTACATCCGTTTTGCCTCGGTCTACCGCGATTTCAAAGACGTCGATGAGTTTCTGCAAGAGCTCGACAAGCTAAGGTGATTCTATGTCCAACATTACCGTCAACATAAAGCGTCTCGATCCCACCGTCGAGCTTCCCAAATACGCCCATCCCACCGATGCCGGCTTGGATCTGCGCTCCAACGAGGACTGCGTCCTGAAGCCCTTCGAACGCCGTCTGGTCTCTACTGGGCTGGCCATCGCCCTGCCCGATGGCTACGCCGGCTTCGTCCAGCCCCGCAGCGGCTTGGCCATCAAGCAGGGCCTGTCTATAGTCAACACGCCGGGCCTCATCGACGCCCACTACCGAGGAGAACTCAAAGTCATCCTCATTAACCTAGACCCCACGAACAACATCCAAATCAACAAAGGCGACCGCATAGCCCAACTCGTCATCCAAGAAGCCCCCACGGTCAACCTCATAGAAGTAGAAGAACTAGACGTAACCGACCGAGGCAACGGAGGCTTCGGCTCCAGCGGCGTCGCCTAGGGCGCTCGTATCCCTCCCGCCCGGGGCTTACCTATATCATTCCATGCTCAAACATTCTCGCTTCGCAGGGGCGCACGTATCCCGCTTTCGCCTGAGCCCCATACATATCATCCCGTGCTCAAACATTCTCGCTTCGCTGCGAAACTGCGCGCGGGACGATATGTATGGGGCTCAGGCGAAAGGGCTACATGCTTGACATAAAACAATCTTTCTAGTTAGCCGATGCGATAAAGGGATGCCTCCTTTGTCGCATCGGCTAACTCTATTTATATTTTCCTGTTTTACCTTTGCAGGTTCTAATGGAGGGGATACCGAAGTAGCTGCTAGTAAGTAAACGTAGCTGCTCAGCGGGAGCCGCCCATATATCGTTCCACGCGCAGTTTCGCAGCGCAGCGAGAATGTTTGAGCATGGAATGATATATGGGCGGCTCCCGCTGAGCAGCGGACTTTCGTCTACCTGATATGAGCAGGTTTTCCGCCCCAGTAGAAGCGGCAGAAGGCTCGTTTGCGCTTTTGGGGTTTGCCTACTAGCTCCATGGTTGCGATGGCTATATCTTCGGCTGCGTGGGGGCGGCGTAGTACTTCGCCGTTGATGAGTAGGGCTTTGAGTGATTCGGGATGATCGTGCAGATGGCGCAGGGTTACGATGAGTTCTCGTGCTGTGGTGACATGCATGCTGGCGCCCATGCCGGTGAGCATCGTTGTGTTGGCCTTTTCCTGACCGTATGATTTGCCCAGCAGAATCATCGGCAGATGCGCGCACAGGCACTCAGTGACGGTGAGTCCGCCCGATTTGAGGATTGCCAGGTCGCAGCCGTGCATGAGGGCCGCCATGTCGTCCACGTAGTCCAGAACCGTGACGTTATCGAGCTTCATGGCGTCGAAGAGCGTCTTGAGGCGGGTGGCGTATTCCTCATCCTTGCCCGGCAAAAAGACAAAGTGCATGTCCTCGAAGCTGCGCAGGAAGGGGAGTGTGCGGTCCATCTCCGCGCGAAAGCGAACGTACGGTTGAGGCAAACTGGCACCGGCCATCACCAACACAACGGTCTTGTCAGCGGCGAGATTGAACTTCTCGAGTTCTTCCTCGCGATTGTAGTCCGTATCAAACCCGGCGCGAATGGGGATGCCTGTGATGCGGATTTTGGTCTCGGGAACTTTACGGGGGCGAAGTGTCTCGGCCATAAATTCGTTGGCTACGCAGAACAGGTCGGTGTCCTTGTGGGGCCAAAAGCCTTCGACTTCATAGTCTGTTGGTACGCAGATGACTGGATAATCGATACCCGTGATAACGCGGGCACCCACAGCGACGTTGGCCGCCGTGATGTGTGTTGCGACCACGGCTATGGGCCTGCGGGTGCGGACATATTCGTTGAAGGCAGGGAACATAATACGTGACCATGCCGTGCCTCCGCCCCAAAGCAAGTGTCCGGTAAGGGTATAACGCCAGGTCAAGTCATATATTGGACGCGTGGCGCCGGTAAACGAGGCAGCCGTTTTGTTGCCGTCGAATTTAATACGTCCAAAATCGAGGATATCGAGCACTTCAATCTCAACATCCTCGGGGATACCATTGGTGCCGCGGATGAGGTCGAATGCCTGTGCAATCGCATTTGCGGCGGCCTTGTGGCCCGAGCCGACCGAGGCGTGCACGATGGTCACGAGGGGTTTTTGCTGAGCCAAGAGCGAGGTCTGCTCCGATTGGGGAGTGCTGTGCGTGGGCAGGGGAGCGTCGTTGCTCGTCTGCGTTTGATCCATCGATAACTCCCCTTCATCTTTGTTTCGCAATGAATCATTGTAGTGCATGAGTGTCACGTTCGCCTAAATTTGGGTATGAGCGCAAAGAACGCCAATCTTTCGACAGGAGGTCTCTTCATGACTACCCATCAGCCGATCGATGTTGCGATTATCGGTGGCGGCCCTGCGGGCTATGCTGCGGCCATTTATGCGGCGCGCTCCAACCTAACGACGACCGTGATTGAACAGGGCATGTCGGGCGGACAGATCGCCACGACCAATGAAGTCGAGAACTATCCGGGCATTCCGCTCTTGAGTGGCGGCGAACTCGGCGAGCGTTTTCAGCAGCATGCAGAGGGCCTGGGAGCGCAGGTCGCATGGAGCATGGTTACGGGTATCGATTACGATGCCGATGCAGCGCTGTTTACAGTGCATCACGACATGGGCGATACGCTGGCCTCGAGCGTTATCGCTTGCATGGGTGCCACGCCGCGTCCGGCAGGTTTCGCTGGCGAGGATACCTATCGCGGTCGTGGCGTTTCATATTGCGCAACATGTGACGGCATGTTCTTCCGCGGCAAACAGGTCTTTGTAATCGGTGGTGGCAATTCGGCATGCGAAGAGGCACTGTTCCTGTCAGACATTGCCAGCAGTGTGACCATCGTGCTGCGCCGTGACCAGTTCCGTGCGCCTGATGGTGTTGTTCAGAAAGTATTCGAAAAGGACAATATTACAGTTAGGTACCAAACTAGTATTGTGGAGCTCTCGGGCGAAGCCATGCCAACGACGATCGCCTTTAAGGACAATTCATCCGGGGAAATTCATACCGAGTCATTTGAGCCCGGCTCTTTCGGCATCTTTGTCTATACCGGGACGCAACCCCATACCGAACTTGTCGAGCATCTAGTCGATCTGGCGCCTGATGGCGGCATTCTGACTGATGAATCCATGGCGACCCGCACGCCGGGTCTATTTGCCGCTGGCGATATCCGTTCCAAGCGTTTGCGCCAGGTTGTGACCGCGGTTTCTGACGGAGCCATAGCGGCAACCAGCGCATACGCATTTCTCCGTAGATAAGTACGATAATATATCTTATGTAAGGTTGTTATCTTTTAACAAAGTGGTTGGACGGTGTATCAATGTGCTGTCCAACCACTTTTACTTGGCGACTATGTGGTATGCAAAACTAGATAACGTAGAATACAATATATAAATGAACGGAGGATCCTTATGAACCACGCCAAACGCGTTATCCCGATGTCCGATACATCGGTCAGCATTAAGCCTGAGGATATTCAGCCCACTGTGCTGCCCGATGCATTTATTCAGTCCGATATCGTACGCAAACTCAATACGTTGAGTCTGCCGCGCTATGACCAGTTGCCCAATGTGACGCTCTACCGCGACCAGGTCATTGAGTATGTCGCGCTGTGGATGGAGCCGCTGTCCCTTTGCGTTGAGCAGCCTATCATTACGCCATCGATGATCAATAACTACGTAAAGGTTGGCCTGGTGCCTGCTCCGGTCAAAAAGCAATATGGCCGCGAGCAGATTGCCCGCCTGATCGCTATCTGCATCTTTAAGCAGGTGCTACCTATTGCTGCGGTGCAGGCACTCTTTAACATTCAGCGTTTGAGCTACGATGCCCCGACTGCCTTTGATTATGTGGTCGATCAGCTCGAGGCATCGATTCGTTCGGCGTTTTCCGTCGAGCAGACGCCGGTTCCCGATACGGCGCATCAGGTAACGCGTGAGTCGCTGCTTGTGCGCAGCGCGGTTTCATCCTTTGTTTCGAAGGCTTACTTGATGAGCTATCTCAAGTTCAACGGGTTTAATAGCTAGCCGACGTATAAAACGGGCGGGACAAAGAGCCATCTGTCGCTTTGTCCCGCCCGTTTTTTTGCTTGGTTGGACTTTATTTGCCCGAAGCTACGCCCATGCCGTAGCCGATGATCAGGCCGTGCATCTCGGCGTAATAGGAATCCAGGCCGTTGCAGGGCATGATGATGGTCTTGGAGCCGGGCCAATGTTCGACTATGCGATCAGTAAGCGCCTGGGCTCCAGCTTCGTTCTCAACGTGGTCGATGACGACCTCACCGCCCGTAAAGCCCTCGGCTTCCATGGTGTCGATGATCTTGTTGAGCATCTTCTTTTCGCCACGCGTGTGCCCGACGAGCTCGATTTTACCGGCCTCGCTCGCCGTGCCCAAAATGCGAATATTGAGCTTGTTGGCAATGACGCCGGCTGCCTTAGGGATACGTCCGGCTTTGGCGAGGTTCTCGTAATTACACAGGCTAAAGAGGATCTTGCTGTTTTGCTCGAGGCTATCGAAGTATGCGCAAGCGTCCTCGAATGAGACATCCGGATTGCTTGCAAGATAGCGGTCGAACAGCAAGAAAATGAGGTCCATTTTGCCGCCAGCTGCGCGCGAATTGACTAGATGAATCTGCCGGTCGGGCTCCTCGGCAAGAACCATATCGCGAGCCGTGGCTGCCGCATTGTAGCTGCCCGACACGCCCTCAGAGATTGGCATGCAGATGGTCTTGTCTGCCAATTTGAAGAGCTCGGCCCACTCCCCTACGCTGGGACAAGCGCTCGAAGAAGCGTTCGTCTCCGCCTGAACAGCGCAGTTGAGCTCATGAACATCGAGCGAAAGGTCATCGATGAATTCACGCTCCCCCACTCGAATTTTGAGGGGCGCAAATGCAAAGGTGGTATGGGGCGCGGTCGGTTGCCAATCGCGGAGGTTGCAGCTTGAATCGGAGATAAGTGCCCAGCTCATAGAGGGTCCTTTCTAATCGTTCCCATTCAATTATAGCCATCTTGCAGACCGATTGGGCCGCTATCTAGTATTCAAAACTAGATAGCGGACTGCACTAAAGGCAAAAGAATGGACCCCATGACTCAAAGCCACGAGGTCCATATCCGTTTGCTTTATCTGAATACTTAGTAGCGCACGAAAATGTAGTTGTTGTTCATGCCGGCGGCAACGGAGCTGATGATAACACCCGTGTTGTAGTCGGAAGCATGAATCATCTGACCACCACCGATGTAAATGCCGGTGTGGTACGAGTTGACCACAACGTCACCGGGCTGCGGATCGGACACACGCGTCCAGCCCATAAAGGTACCCGTGGTGCCGAGGCGGCAATAGCGACCCGTGAGGCAATAGCTAACAAAACCAGAGCAGTCGAAGCTGTTCGGTCCAATTCCGCCCCAGGAATAGGCGCAACCAAGCTTGCTGTATGCACGCGAGACAACAGAACCGCCATCGACGGACTGGCTCGGAGCAGAAGGCGTCGGAGCCGGAGCGGGCGTGGAGGGCTGCGGTGTAGGAGCAGGTGCCGGCGTAGGAGCCGGAGTGTTGCCGCCCTGGTTGTTGTTATTGCTGGTCTGACCACCGTTGTTGGTGTTCTCGGTTGTACCGGCAGTCTCGTTGCTCACCGTGGCCTTCTCGGCAGTGCTGGCGTTGATGCCGGCCTGCAGCGCGGCGTTGGCCTCGGCCTCTGCGGCAAGCTCGGCCTGCAGCTGCGAATCCAGGGAGTTTACGACGTTCTGGGCTTCAGCCTGCTGGGCGTTAAGCTCGTCGACCTTCTTTTGCGTGGTGGCGACGTTCTTCTCCTGCTCGGCCTGCTTATCGGTGAGCTGCTGCTTAAGCTCCTTGACCTCTTGGATGGTCTTGGCCTGCTTGTCGGACACCTTGCCGTAGTAGAACAGGCGGTTGAGCATATCGCTCAGATCATCGACACCCGTCAAAACCTGAAGCAGGCTCAGACCGCCGGTTTTGTACTCGCCGGCGACATAGGTCGAGAGCTTGGCCTGACCATCGGCGATCTCCTGCTGCTTTTGCGTGATCTCGCCG
Organism: Collinsella sp. CLA-ER-H2; assembly: GCF_040092405.1. NCBI lineage: Bacteria > Bacillati > Actinomycetota > Coriobacteriia > Coriobacteriales > Coriobacteriaceae > Collinsella > Collinsella sp. CLA-ER-H2. The sequence goes on along the minus strand of NZ_JBBNLO010000001.1, from coordinate 22,767 downwards.
GCAGTCTGATCGAGCGCCTGCGTCTGCGTGGCAAGCTCATCGTAAATCTGCTGGGTTTGGGTGCCGATCTGCTCGAGTTTCGTACGGGCAGCGGCAAGGTCGGATGCGGTGTCGGCGTAGGCAGGAGCCGCGAGGCCCAAGCCCAAAACACAAGCGAGGGTTGCCGTAGCAGCGCAGCGTGCCATGTTTTTGTGCGTGTTTGCTGTGCGCATGTAGCTTCCTTTCCAGTAACTAAGGGTAACGGCTAGTCTACCGTCACCAGGCTAAAGAGCTCCACATCGTCATCAGACGGCGTGAGCTTCTCGCGCGGGTTGAGAAACGCAAGCTCAAGTATACAACCGTAACCGATAAGCTTTGCGCCCATATCTCGCACCAGTTTACCTGTTGCCTCGACGGTTCCGCCCGTCGCGACCAAGTCGTCCAGAATCAACACGGTATCTTTAGAGCTGATAGCGTCGGCATGGATCTCAATTGAATCGGTGCCGTACTCGAGCTCGTAGCTCTGGCTTACGGTCTCGCGCGGCAGCTTGCCCGGTTTACGTGCGGGAACAAAGCCGGCACCAAGGGCCACAGCCACCGGTACGCCAACCATAAAGCCGCGAGCCTCGGGACCCACGACCTTGGTGATTCCCATGCCGGCAAAGTGCTCGGCGAGGGTATCGGTCATGGCTTTGAGCGCCTCGGGATTGCCAAAGAGCGGCGTGATGTCTTTAAAGATGACTCCGGGCTCGGGATAGTCGGGGATGTCGACGATTTGAGATTCGAAGTCGTACATTGCATGACCTTTCAATGGGTTGCCGAAATATCAGCAGCGGTTATTTGCCCGCGGTGACGGTGCCGGATTGCGAAGGGGCGACGACCTTGAGCGGCTTTACGAGAGAATCCTCGTGCGAAGCCGGCACGGCAGTTTCTTCGTTTTTGGCCTTGGTGGACTCGGAGCGAGCGATTTCCTCATCGAGTGCATCAATGTCGGCGTCCTCGACCACGGCGTTGAGCGACTCAAAAACGCGGTTCTTGAGCAGCGCAGTGTGCACACCCTCGGTCAGGTCGTGAAGCTTCTTAAACGCACGCTCGAGCTTGGCGTCGCGCTCGTCATCGGAGGTATCCATGCCGAGCATGCTCACGAGCACCTGCTCAAACATCGAAGACTCGCGGTTTGCCGAAGATACGTACTGACGCAGGTTGCGCGGCTCGATATGGAAGCGTGACAGCTCGGAGCAGTAGCGGATGATCGGAAAATCGCGACCATCGACGAGTTCACGATTCTGCGGACTCTTGATGATGCGAATGAGGTCGTTCTCGGCGAGCGACCGGATAAACGAAATCTCGACGCCCAGCATATCGGGAATGGTCTCGATGGGATGCAGCTTTTGCTTAGTCTCCTTGGGCTCCGTCTTGAGTGGAACATCGGACAGCAAGCCCACCTCGTAGGCGAGCGTTGACAGGTCCGTGGCGTTTTCCAAGCGCTGCTTAATCACGTTGAGCGGCATGTAGCGAGTCTTCTGCAAGTGCAGAATGACCTCCAGGCGATCAACGTCCTCCTTGGAGTACTGACGGTATCCCTTAGGCGTACGATGAGGGGTAATGAGCCCCTCATCCTCTAGAAATCTTATTTTTGAGTTCGAAAGATCGGGGTATGCGCCTCGAAGTAGGTTGACGACTTGGCCGATACTCAGATAGTTGCGTTCGGCCATGCCCTACTCACCGGTTTCGATGCGCTCCGGCGTGCTCTCGTGGTAGATGAGCGTAAACGTACCGATCTGAACGGAAGAACCGTCGTGCAGCGGGGCTGCATTGACGATGGCACCGTCGACCCAGGTGCCATTGAGCGATCCCAAGTCCTCGATGCGAGCGCCGAGGCCCTCGCGAATAATGCGCGCGTGGCTGCGCGAAACAGTCATGTCGTTGAGGAAGATGCCGTTCGCGGGATCGCGGCCGATGGTGGTCACGTCGTCCTCGAGCTCAAAAGCGGCACCCGTCTGCGGACCCTTGACGATGGACAGAACGGGGGCGGTGATGCGCACGTTGGCCATGAGGTCGGGAACGGTGACGTCGCTTGAAGGCACGCGGAATACGCAGGTAGCGTCAGCAGTCTTATCATTCTGAGGCATATTGTTAACCATGTTGTCCATGACAACCCCTAACTTATCGCGGACGTGCCGCAAATAATGAACCGTACGTAATCATACCCCAACGAATCAGTCTTCGATTTCAGGGTTCAGAAAGTCGATGTCCTCGTCCTCGGGATGCGCGAGAGCCTGTTTAATGGCCGCTCCGCCCTTAATGGAGTAGATGACAGCCGTGAGCATGGAGAAGATCACGCCGCCGTACACAAAGAAGATGCCGAGGGGCACCGAGCTTCCGTTGAGGCCCGGGAAGGCCGTGAGGGTTGAAGGTAAAAGATGCAGGCCGTCAATAACGGGGAACCCGAGCAGCATGAGCGAGAAGCCGGTCATGAGCAGCGCTGTCGCAATCTTTCCGGGGAAGACGACGTCAATGGGACGAGGGTGGTAATGGCGAACGATAAGTGTGCCGATGCCCAGATAGATGTCGCGGCCAATAATGAGCACGCAGACCCAGATGGGAAGCTCGCCGCGGACTACCAGGCCCAACACGCCGGTAAACAGCAGTGCACGGTCGCAAATGGGATCCATGACCTTGCCGAGCCACGAGACCGTCTTAGTCATGCGGGCGATCTGACCGTCCATCCAGTCGGTGGAGGCGGCAACGGCGTAGATTGCGATGGCGATGACGCGATTGTTATCCGTCACAAACAGGTACAGAAATACCAGGGTGAGGATCAGGCGCGTAAAGGTGATGAAATTGGAGATCGTAAAGATCTTATTCGACGGGTAATCGGAAGTGCCGATAAGCTCCTTTTTGATCTTCTTTTTGATGCCCACAGGACTCCCCCGCTGGTTAACGACAAAACTTTCGATACTATACCCGTTCCGGCGATGTCTATCCAGCGTAAGCATAGAGAGTCCAGACATGTGGAGGGCGTTTTTAGGCGGCGGGGATTTCGCATTCGTGTACATCAGCCTCCAAACATGTCGAAAAATGTCGATTTCGGTGGCTGATGTACACGTTTTGATTCGGTGATTACATCGAGCGGGAACGTTGTTGCTTTAAGCAAAATAATCATGGTGATTAAAACAAAAAAGGTCAGGCACTAGGTGCCTGACCTGCAAACTTCTGGTCGGGACGACTGGATTCGAACCAGCGACCCCTTGACCCCCAGTCAAGTGCGCTACCAAGCTGCGCCACGTCCCGAAGCTTTTGTTTGTTGCTCTGCTCTCGCTCGCAACAGGGAGTATATTAACCCGAAACTTTAGACTTGTGCAAGAACTTTTTTACAAATTTTGAAGCAAGTCCAAAATTGTATCTGCGAGCTGGGGTTTTGTTAGCACGGGAAGTTCTTGCGTGCCCGTTGTGCTCACAATCCAGGCCTTGTTAGTGTCGGTTCCAAAGCCCGAATCGGCGCGCGAGACATCGTTAGCGATAATGGCGTCGCAACCCTTGCGGGCCAATTTGCGCTCGGCGTACTCGACAACGTTATCGGTCTCGGCCGCAAACCCGATCACGCATCGTTCGTCCTTCTGGCGCGAGAGCTCGGCCAAAATATCGATCGTCTCGACAAGGTCGATACGATCCAGGTGTTCGTTGGCTTTTTTGAGTTTGTGGTCCGCAGGGGCCGCCGGGGTATAGTCGGCGACGGCAGCCGCACAAATTGCCGCATCGGCCGTCTGGAAGGCGCTCAGCGCCGCCTGCAGCATCTCTGCGGCGGTCTGCACGCGTACGCACGCCACGCCGCGGGGAACATCGAGCGATGTCGGTCCCAGCACGAGCGTGACCTCGGCACCGCGGCGTGCGGCCTCCCCTGCCAGGGCGACGCCCATCTTGCCCGACGACCGGTTACCGATGAAACGCACCGGGTCGATCGGTTCGTGCGTGGGGCCGGCGGTGATGACGATGCGCTTGCCCGCCAGGTCCTGAGGCGCGGGGTTGAGCACCTCACAGACAGCCTCGACGATGTCCTCGGGCTCGCTCATGCGTCCCGTGTCCACGTCGCCGCAGGCAAGGTAGCCGCTGCCCGGACCCACCACATGGACACCGCGCTCGCGCAGCGTGGCCATGTTGGCCTGCGTCGCCGGCGCTTTCCACATGCCGTTGTTCATGGCCGGCGCGATCACGATGGGTCGCGGCGTCGCAAGCAGCGTGGTGGAGATGAGGTCGTCGGCGATGCCGTTGGCCATCTTGGCGATGATATTGGCCGTCGCGGGCGCCAGGACCACCAGATCGGGCTCCTGCGCCAGCGAAATGTGGTGGATGGGGTCGGAGGGATCGTCGAATAGGCCCACGGCGACCGGCTCGTTGGTGAGTGCACGAAAGGTGAGCGGGCCCACAAACTCGGTGGCATGCTCGCTCATAACGACCTTGACGTGCGCGCCGCGCTTTTGCAGAAGGCGCACGATATTGCACGACTTATAGGCGGCGATCCCGCCGGTAATGCCCAGCAGGATCGTTTTTCCCTCAAGTTGCATTGAATTGGTGGGTGCCGCCATCGTTTAAGCTTCCTTGCTCAGGAGCACCAGGAGGCGGTGGCAGTACGGGCAGTGCGTAATCTCGCTACCGTCGTGGTTGAGGTCGCTCATGGACGATGCCTGCAGCGCGGTGTGGCAGACCGTGGGGATGTTGCCCTGGATGGTCTCGACGGCCAGGCCGCGGAACTGCTTGAGCAGACGCTCGTAGTCGGTGAGTACTTCGGTCGGCAGCGTGGCGGCAAGAGCGGTGCGCTCCTTCGTGGCGGCTTCGATCTGAGCTTGCAGGTCGGCAGCCTTGGCGCGGGCGGCCTTGGTATCGGCCTTCACGCCCTCCTCGAACTTGGCGATGATTGCCTGCGCACGGGTCTCGCGGTCGAGTGCCTCTTTGTGGGCGACAACGACGTCCTTGCGGGTGTGCTCAATCTTGTCCAGACGCTTGGCCAGGGTGGCGAGTTCATTCTCTAGGTCCTGAACCTCGCGGTAGTCGGAGCCGTCGACGTGGCGCTTCTTGGCGGCCTCGATGGCGTTGTTGGTCTGTATCTCGGTGGTGTTGAGATCGTCGAGCTCAATGTCCAGGTCCTTGCGCTGGGCGTAGAGCTTGGTCATCTCGGACTTGAGCTTCACATAAGTCTTGCGCTTGGAAGCGAGCTCCTTGAGCTCCGGCATATTGGCAAGTTCGCTCTTGTTGCGGGCGAGCTCCAAATCGATCTGTTGCAGCTTGAGTAGCGTAGCGCCGGCGCTCATAAGTTCTCTCCTTTTGTCACAGTCCACCATTGGCAAGGGTTCAGTATTTTAATCGCATGACGGGGGTCGACTCCGGCGTCAACTGCAGAGTTCATCAATATATCAACGAACGGCTCTTCGGAGCGGTCGTGGCCGAGCAAAATCACCGGCAGCCCGCGCAAGGCAAGGTCTTGCGCCACGTGGTAGCCCGCCTCGCCGGTTACGATGACATCTGCGCCCGCGTCGATGGCGAGCTCTCCAAAGTCGCCCACGGAGCCGCCCAAAATAGCGACGGTACGGCATGCGTGCTCGGCTTCGCCCCACAAACGCGGGTCGCTGCCGAAGGCCGTGGCAGCACGGGTAGCAAGATCGCGCAGTGTGCACGGGTCGTTGAGCGTTGCAAGCGCGCCCAGGCCGGTGGCCTCGGGGTCGTCCACGTGCTCCAGTGAGCTCACGGGTGCGGCACCCAGCAGCTTGCTCAGGCAGACACGGGCTTCGTGCGAGCGGTCCAGGTTGGTGTGGAGCGATATGATGCTCACGCCGCAACGCGCTGCCTCGTAGAGCGCCGCGCTGCATTGGGGGCGTGCGGCATCCGCCGGACAAAACGCCTCGGGCGCCTTGATATAGATGGGATGATGCGTCAGCAGCACGTTGGCGCCGGCCTCCTGGGCGCGGTGCACATTGGCTTCGGTCGCATCGAGCGCGCAGACAACGCCGGTAATCTCCGCGGCCGGATCTCCCACAGATAGCCCAACATGGTCCCAACTCTCGGCATCAGTCTTGGGATAGCGTGCCAGCAGCGCGCGCTCAAGCTCGGCGACGATCATGCGGCGCCTACGATCGAGAGCAGCGTCTGGGCAAACTCGTCCAGATCGTCCGGATTCACGCGGTCATCGAACGAGATGCGAAGAGCGCCGAGAGCTTGCTCGCGACCGATGCCCATCGCGCTCAAAACGTGGCTGGGGTCCATACTGCCGCTCGAGCACGCCGAGCCTGCCGATACCTCAAAGCCGGCAGCGTCGAGCTTGATGATGAGCTCCTCGGAGTCCATGCCGTCAATGTAGATCGATACCATGCCGGGCAGACGGTCGGCCTGCGTGTAGTCGCCCGTGGTGGCGTGAATGCGCGGATGGGCCGTAAGCGTGGCATAGAGCTTGTCGGAAAGGGCTTGCAGCTTCTCGCGCTCCTGGGCCACATGGGGCGCCAGCGTACGGGCGGCAGCGGCAAAGGCAAGCTGCGTGCGCAGGTCCTGCGTGCCGGCACGACGACCGGCCTCCTGTCCGCCGCCAAAGATGCGCGGGCGCAGCGGCGTGCGGTTCTTAAGGTAGAGCGCGCCGGATGCCACAGGACCGCCAATTTTATGGGCGGCGACGGACATAGCATCGACGCCCAGCTCGGTGACATCGAGCGGAATATGCAGATACCCCTGGATGGCATCGGTGTGGAACAGGGCACCCACGGTATGCGCGGCCGCGGCAAGCTCGCGGATGGGCTGCACCACGCCGGTCTCGTTGTTGGCAACCATGATGCTCACGAGTGCCACGTCGTCGCCTAACAGCTCGACAAGCGCGGCAGGCTCAATGTAGCCCGCGCGGCAGGGCTGCACCAGGTCGACGGTAAAGCCAGCGGCACGCAGCAGCGGCAGGTTGTCCAGAATCGAATCGTGCTCGATCGCCGACACGATCACGCGGTCGCGCTTGCGATCGCGCTGACGGGCGCCCTCGGCAAGTCCGAGGAGCGCCAGCTGGTTTGCCTCGGTACCGCCGTTGGTCAAGATGATCTCGGACGGACGGACGCGCTCGCCAAAGCTGCGGGCAATCTCGCGACGCGCGACTTCAAGGCGCGCAGCGGCCTTGCGGCCGAGCGAATGCAGCGAGTTGGGGTTGACGCCGGCAAGCTCGCTGTCGTCGTATTCGCGCTGCGCAAGGCGCGCCTCGGCGCGCATGGGCGTCGAGGCGGCATAGTCAAGATTCACGGGTATGCGGTTTTGACCTGCGGTCATAAGGATTTATGCCTCCTGTGCAGCCTCGTTGCCCAGCTTCTGCAGCAGCGCAACCTCAGCGGCGGGATCTTCGGACTTAAATACGGCAGAGCCGGCTACGAGAACGTTGGCACCAGCCTTGACAACCTCGGCGATGTTCTTGGAAGAAATGCCGCCGTCGACCTCGATCATGGGCGAAACGCCGTGGCGCTCGCACATGGCCTTGAGCTCGTGCAGTTTGGCAATGGTACCGGGGATAAAGCTCTGGCCGCCAAAGCCGGGGTTCACGCTCATCAGCAGCACCATATCGACGACGTCGATGATGCTCTCGAGTACGCACACGGGGGTGGCGGGGTTGAGCACCACGCCGGCCTTGACGCCGCGCTGCTGCAGATGGGTGAGCGTGCGGTGCAGGTGCGTGGAGGCCTCGTAGTGCACGGTGATCATGTCGGCACCGGCGTCGGCGTACCAATCGACCGTTTCGTCGGGGTTCGACACCATCAAGTGCGCGTCGACCGGTACATCGGTGGAGCGCTTGACGGCCTTGAGGATGTCAACGCCAAAGGTGAGGTTGCCGGTAAAGTGACCGTCCATGACGTCGAAGTGCACGTAGTCGGCGCCGGCAATCTTGTCGAGTTCGCCCTTGAGGTTGGCCATGTCGGCCGAAAGGACGGACGGAGCGATTTTGATGGAACCCATTGTAGTAGCCTTTCTGCGCTAGTCGGTGAGTCCGTAGAACTCTTGAGAAGGGACGCGGTCGGTGAGAATCTCGAGCGCCCTATCCAAAGTAACACCGTTGTAGAGCGTTTGCTCCACGGCAAAGGTGAGCGGAATGTCTACGCCCAGTGAACGGGCAAGTTCGCTGACGCTGCGGGCCGCGACGGCGCCCTCGACCACCATATGCGTGCGCTCCTGATACTCGTCGAGCGACACGCCGTGGGCAAACTCGTAGCCAAAGGTGCGGTTGCGTGAATGCTCCGAGGTGCAGGTGGCAATGAGGTCGCCCATGCCGGCAAGTCCCATACAGGTCATAGCTTGACCGCCGCGGGCGTGCACCAGACGGCTGATCTCGGCCAGACCGCGCGTCATGATAAGGGCAAGCGTGTTGTCGCCTGCGCCCGAGCCGGCGGAGATGCCGCACACGATGGCGATGACATTTTTCATGGCGCCGCAAACCTCGACACCGGTCATGTCTTGCGACAGATAGATGCGGAAGGCCGTGGACAGGAGCAGGTCCTTAAAGGTCTCCCCTATCTGCGGATCTTTGCTGGCGACGACGGCGGCAGAAAGCCCGCCGCGACAGATCTCCTCGGCATGGTTGGGGCCCGAGAGCGCCGCCACGCGCGCCTCGTTGCCGATCTCGCTGGCGATGACCTCGCTCATGAGCAGGCCGGACTCGGGCTCAATGCCCTTGGTGAGGCAGAGCACCGGGGCATTGGCTGCGATAAAGGGCGCGGCCTGGTGGCACACGCTGCGAAGGTGCGTCGAAGGAACGGCGAAGATGATGGCCTCGGCGCCGTCGAGCGCCTGTACCAGGTTCGTGGTGGCGACGACGTTGCCGGGCAGCTCGTAGCCCACCAAATACCGGGGGTTGCGGTGCTCGCCATTGATGCCGGCGGCCGTCTGCTCGCTGTGGGCCCACATGGTCACGCGCTCGGCTCGCGCGGCGGCAAGGCCGGCGACGGCGGTTCCCCAGGAGCCGGAGCCAATCAGCGCAACATTCATGACTCTCTCCTACTTATCGTCGGGCTCGGTGACGCGCTTGGTAAACGAGAGCTTGGATTCCTTACCGGTCATGAGCTTTTTGATGTTCGCACGATGGGCCCACACCACGGTGATGCCGATCATCGCCATGCAAAACTTAAGTCCCAGGCTGCTGTACGGAAAGACCGCGCAGGCAGCGATGGGAAGACCGATGGTAGCGGCAAGCGAGCCCACCGACACAAACTTGGTGATGGCGACGGCCACGATAAACATGCCCAGCAACGACAGGCCAATAGGCCAGTACCAGGCGAGGATGACGCCCAGACCAACCGCGATACCCTTGCCGCCATGGAAATTGAGGTAGGGCGAGAAGATATGGCCCCACACAGCTGCCAGGCAGATGACGCCGAGCATCCAGTCGCCGGCGGCGCCGGGGGCCATAATGCTCACGGGGAAGCCATAGCCCAAGTCGGCGATAAGCGGACGCGCGATAAGGACGCAGATGGCACCCTTAAGGCAGTCGAGCAGCAGCGTGAGCGCGGCCACCTTGGGGCCGGCCACGCGCAGCGCGTTGGTGGTGCCGATGTTGCCGGAGCCCGCCTTGCGAATGTCCGTGTGGTTGAACACGCGGCCCAAGATCAGGCCAAACGGAATCGCTCCGATAAAGAACGAGACCACGGCGCAGACGGCGGTCAGCAGAATCGGATTATGCATCCTTTTGCTCCTTCTTTCTAAAGAAGAGTCGAATGGGCGTGCCGGCAAAGTCGAAGCTCGAGCGCATACGGTTCTCCACATAGCGCTGGTAGGTGTCGTTGACCAGATCGCTGTGGTTGACGAAGAACGTGAACGTCGGCGGGTTGACGCCCGTCTGGGTCACGTAGTGCATACGCAGGCGGCGCTTGCCGTCCACCACGGTATGACCGAACTCGCGCAGGTCGGTGAGGAACGTGTTGAGGCGCGAGGTGCTGATCTTTTGCGAGCGCGTCTTTTCGGCGGCGTCGACCATCGCCCAGATCTTCTCGACGCTGCGGCCAGTGAGGGCAGAGATGCGCAGGTACTGGGCCCAGGGAGCCATGACGCCCAGACGGCGGTCGATGGTCTCCATGCAGGCCTCGCGCTTACGGTCGTCGTCGAGCAGATCCCACTTGTTGAGCAGCACCACGATGGCGCAGCCGCGTTCGATGGCAAGACCCATGACCTTCTGGTCCTGCTCAGTGACGCCCACGGAGGCATCGACGACGAGCAGCGCCACGTCGGCGCGGTCGATGGCGCGCAGGCCGCGGACCATGGAGTAGTACTCGATGTTCTCGTACACGGTGCTCTTCTTGCGAATACCCGCGGTGTCGACCATGCGGTAGTGCTTGCCGTTGCGCTCCACGACGGTGTCGATGGCGTCGCGCGTGGTGCCGGCAATGTTGGACACGATGGAGCGGTCGGCGCCCAGGATGCGGTTGAACAACGAGGACTTACCGGCGTTGGGGCGGCCGATGATGGCGACGTTCAGCGCGTCGGGGAACTCGTCGGCGATCTCGTCCTCCTCCTCGGGCAACAGGGCCACGATGTCGTCGAGCAGGTCGCCCGTGCCGTGGCCGTGCAGGGCCGAGAGCGGCGTGGGCTCACCGATGCCGAGGGAATAGAACTCCCAGATGCTGTCATTCTCGCGATCGGGGTTGTCGAGCTTGTTCACCAGCAGAAAGACCGGCTTGTCGCAGCGCTTGAGCATGCGGGCGACCGACTCGTCCTCCTCGGTGACGCCGGTGCGACCGTCGACCACAAACAGGATGACGGCGGCTTCCTCGGCGGCGGCGAGGGCCTGGTCGCGGATGGACGTGGCAAAGACGTCGTCGCTCTTGAGCGGCTCGATACCGCCCGTGTCGACGATGGTGAACTCGCGGCCGTTCCAATCGGCCGTGTGATACGAGCGGTCGCGCGTGACGCCGCGGGACTCGTGGACGATGGCGTCCGAGGTCTGGGCCAGGCGGTTAACGAGCGTGGACTTGCCCACGTTGGGGCGTCCGACGACGGCGACGATAGGTTTCATCTGCTCTCCTTTAATGGGTAGGGTCAGCGGAATTAGTAGAGTCGGCAGGCATAATGCCAAGGATGTGCTCCAGGGTATCGAGCAGCTCATGCGGCATGGTCGACACCACATGAACCTCGGCGCCGCGACTGGTAAGGCTTGCGAGTAAATCGTCACGATGATACTCGTCAAGCGTCATGCCGTCAGCGTTGAACATGAGCTTAGGCACAAAGAGCATAACCCCAGAGAGGTCCTGCGGCAGCTGCTCCAGAATGTCACACGCGACGATGAGGCCGGTCACGTCCACGTTGCCGCCAAAGTAGCGGTTCTTGATGGCTGTGACGGTGCCGCCGAGACCATGCGGCGACTCCACAAAGCGCGCCACGGTGTCTCGCGCGCTGGCGCCCGAGAGGCACAGCAGGTGCTGGCCACGGGCGGCGATGGCCTCGCGGACGCGGGCCAGTCGCTCGGCATCGGTAGTCAGCACGTCGTCGGTCTCGTCCAGATACGAGCGAATCATGCCGATGCCGTCGTAGTACTGCGGGTAACCGTCGTAAAAGTCTGCCTCGGGAGGATCGATGCCGGCGTCCAGGTAGAACTCGTCGCTCATCTGGAAGGTGTGGCGGCCAAAACGCTCGAAGGCGCGGTCCTGGTAGGGACGGATCATGGCAATGGTCTCGCGCGCCAGTTCGGGCTTGTCGCTGTATGACCAGCTAAAGCGGTTCTGATGCTTGGTAAAACCGAGCGGCACAATGCCCAGGCTTGTGATTTGCTCGTGCTCCTCGCAAAAGCGCAGGGTCTTTTCCAGCTCTTCGCCGTCGTTCATGCCGGGGCACAACACGATCTGCGCGTGAATCTCGATGCCGGCGGCCATGATGGTCTCGAGCACGTCCATGCCTCGCTCGGCGTTGCGGCCCATCATACGACGGCGGACGTCGGGGCTCACGGCGTGGACCGACACGTTCATGGGGCTCATGTTGCGTTGGATGACGTTTTGAACATCTTCGTCGGTGAGGTTCGTGAGCGTGACAAAGTTGCCCTGCAAAAAGCTCAGGCGGTAGTCGTCATCGCGAATATACAGCGTTGAGCGGCCGCCCTTGGGCAGCATGGTCATAAAGCAGAACACGCAGGCGTTCACACAGGTACGCATGCCGTCAAAGATGGGGCCGTCGAACTCCAGGCCCCAGTCCTCGCCCGGGAAGCGGTCGAGCTCGACGGGGGTGACGCTGTTGTCGCGCGGGTCGAAAACCTCCAAATCAACGGTGTCGTCGTCTGCTTCCCAAAGCCATACGATCATGTCGGTGAGTTGCTCGCCGTTGACCGTGAGCACGCGCATGCCCGGCTCGATACCCACATCCCATGCGGGCGACTCGGGACGCACGTTCTTAACGAGCGCGCCCTCACCCGGCTCGGGGTCGCGGCTGCGCCCGTAATCGGCCACCTCGGCGGCGTATGCGGGTACGGTCTGTTCCATGATTAGCGGCAAAGCTCCTTGATGCGCGCGACGGCGCGCTCGATGTGTTCTTGCGGGGTGGAGGCTCCGGCGGTGATACCGATGTGGTGAGCGTCGGTAAACCACGCGGCCTCAAGCTCTGAAGCTTCCTCGATATGATGCGTGCGCTCGCAAGCGTCTGCGCAAATCTGCGCCAGGCGACGGGTGTTGCCCGAGTTCTTGCCGCCCACCACGACCATGCAGTCGCAGCGGTTGGCAAGTGTGGCTGCTGCCTGTTGACGCTCGCTCGTGGCGGCGCAGATGGTGTTGATCACACGCAGCTCCTGCACGCGCGGGGTGATAGCTGCCACGACCTCGGCGAGGTTCTGCGCGGTCTGGGTGGTCTGCACGACGAGGCCTACCTTGCCCTTGAGCGACAAGGCGTTGGCGTCGGCGGCACAGCTCACAACCTGCGCATCATTGCCGGCGTGGCCCAGAATACCCTCGACCTCAGGGTGACCCGGCTCGCCTATGACCATCACGCGGTAGCCCTCGCGCACCAGGCGCTCGGCTGCCATATGGACCTTCTTCACGTAGGGGCAGGTGGCGTCGACGACGTTAAGGCCACGCTCGCGAGCGGCATCGATGACCTGCGGCACCACACCGTGGGCGCGGATGATCACGGTGCCGGTTGCGGCATTATCCAGGTTCTCGGCCAAGCTAACGCCTGCCTCAGCGAGCTCGCGTACCACGATGGGGTTATGGATGAGCGGACCCAGGGTATGGACCTGAGCGCACTCCCCTGCCTGCGGGGCGGCCGCTAGGGCCATATCGAGCGCACGCTGCACGCCATAGCAGGTGCCGGCGTGGGCAGCGATTTCGATGGTGGGCGCGGTTGCCTGGTCGGACGCAGTCGCGGCAGTGTTCGTCACGTTCTCGCTCATGGCTAGAACCTGCCCGGATGCTCGGTGCACAGCTCATCGCGCATCTTATAGACGCGGTTCATGGCCTCGGATTCAAACCAGGCCAGGCGCTCCGTGCGCTTAAGCCCGGCCGGTGCGTCGGAAAGCGAGACGGCCTCGCCGGCGCGGATCCAGCACTTCTTGGGACGCATGATCTTTTTGCCCGCGGGCGTGATGTCGGACCAGCCGCAGATGGCGAGCGGGTTCACAGGTGCCTTGCCCATCTGAGCGATGAGCGCAAAACCGCCGTGGATCTCGGGCTTGATCTCGCGCGAGCGGATGCGCGTGCCCTCGGGGAAGATCAGGACGTCCTCGCCGCGCTTCAACGCATGCTGAGCGGCGCGCAGGCACTTCATGTCGGCGGTACCGCGCTCGACGGGGATGCCGCCAACGCGGCTAAAGGCCCAACGCACAATCTTGCTCTTGGCGAACTCGGACTTAAAGATGGGACGAATGCGGCGGCCCCCAAAAAACAGCGCCGTCTCCACGGCCAAGAGCTCGGCCATTGAGGTGTGGTTGCAGATGACCACGCTGCCGCGGCCTTCCTGGCGCTCAAACAGCAGATCGGAATCCTCGACCTTCCAGCGCCACATGAGCTTGGAGAAGGCCCAAAGGATGGCCATGACCACGACGACGGTGCCGCGGATGAGCGCTGGGAACTCGGCGTAGGGGGCGTTGTAATAATCCTCGGGCGTCTGCTTAAACAGGCGCATGGGCTACCTCCTTTGGTTGATGAGGTCCTCGATTATCGAGACGACCTCGTCGATGGTGTGGGCGGTGGAGTCGACGTGCACGGCGTCCTCGGCGGGCACGAGCGGGGCGACCTCGCGGCTGCTGTCGAGCTTGTCGCGCTGCTTAAGGGCGTCGAGGGTCTCGTCGACCTCGGCTTCGAGCTGCTCGGTCGTGAGCGGCTGGGCGTCGTTTTGGTGACGCTGCAGTACGCGGCGGCGGGCGCGCTCACGCGGGTCGGCGGTTAGGAAGACCTTGACCTGCGCGTTAGGGAACACGACGGTACCGATGTCGCGACCCTCGGCCACGATATCGCGGTCCTCGGCGGCGCGGCGCTGGTGGATGAGCATGGCGGCGCGCACGCCCGGATAGGCCGAGACCTTGGACACGTTGGCGTCGACCTGCGGGGTGCGGATGGCGGCCGAAGCGTCCTGGCCGTCAATGGTCAGGCGCGTGTCCTCGCCGGTGCCGTTTGTAAAGCGGATCTCGATTTGCTCGGCGAGGGCGTCGATTGCCGCCTCGTCGTCCAAATCGATGCCACGGTCGAGCGCGGCGAAGGTGACGGCGCGATACATGGCGCCCGTGTCGAGCTTGTTAAAGCCCAGCTGGCGGGCGATCTCCTTGGCGATGGTGGACTTGCCGGAACCGGCGGGGCCGTCGATGGCGACGATCATGCAATGCTTCCTTTCGATGGGTGACGTGCTGGTATGGTTCGCGGGCGTTGGGGCGCGGCGGGTTGCCTAGCCCGTGTAGCGCTCGCGGTAGGTGTTACGCTTGGGAGCGGAGCCGTGGCTGCCGTGGTGACGCGTGCGGCTGGCGGGCGTGTCTTGGGGCTTGCCGCCGCGCTTGGCGCTGGCCTGCTTGGGCGGGATACCGCCGCTTTTGAGGATCTGCACCTCGCGGTCGGTGAGTTCGCGCCAGGAGCCCTTGGCCACGTCCTTGAGCTCCAGGCCGGCAAAGTTGCAGCGGTGCAGGCGGTTCACCGGGTGGTGGATCTTGCTCAGCATGCGTTTGACCTGATTCTTGCGGCCCTCGCGGATGATGACCTCCACGGCCGTGGTGCCGGGCTTGACGCCTTGCGGAGCCACAGCCTCTGCTTCGCGCGCGTTAATGACGCGGCAGATCGCCGGCTGGCATAGGCCGTCGTCGAGCTCTATGCCGCGACGCAGCGGCTCAAGATCGCGGTCGGTTAGCTGCCCGTCCACGAGTGCCTGGTAGGTCTTGTAGACGTGCTTGCTGGGGTGCAGCAGGTCCTGCGACAGGTCGCCGTCGGTGGTAAAGAGCAAAAGGCCCGTGGTGTCACGGTCCAGGCGGCCCACCGGGAACAGTCCCGGAAAGCGGTCGCGGGGGACCAGATCGGCCACACAAGGGCGCTCCTGCGGGTCGCTCATGGTGGTGAGGTAGCCGGTCGGCTTGTAGAGCATCAAGTAAACGGCGCCCTGGTTGAGCTTGACGGGCATGCCGTCGACCTCGATGTAATCGTGGTCGACATCGACCTTGGTGCCCAGTTCGGTCGCGACCTGGCCGTTGACGGTCACGCGGCCGGCGGTCATCAAGTCCTCTGAGCCGCGGCGGCTCGCCACGCCCGCGCGTGCCAAAAAGCGCTGCAGGCGCATGGTGTGCGGGTAGACGTGCTGGGCGTCGGCTGCGGGTACTGCGTTGCCCATGGCGCGCGTCTCCCCCACTTCGTTAGTCCTCGTCATGCAAATCCTCCGAGGTCTCGTCGACGTCCAGGGTTTCCAAGTCCTCGACTGCATCAACATCTTCAACATCGGTATCGAGCAGTTCGCGCTCTTCGTCCAGATCTTCGGCCTGCTCCTCGAGCGTGGACTGAATACTGCGGCCGCTCAGGCGCTCGCGGATAAACTGACGCGACTGCTCGTCGGGGGCAAACTGCTCCAGGTCGGGCAGGTCGCGGGTGGAGCGCAGGCCGAACTTTTCCAAGAAGGCGTTGGTCGTGCCATAGATGATGGCCTGACCGCGCTGGGGGTCGCGGCCCAGCTCGCGCACTAGGCCCTTGTCGACGAGTGACGCGATAACGCCGTCGGAGTTGACGCCGCGGATGCCCTTGACCACCTCACGCGTGACGGGCTGGTGATAGGCGATCACGGCCAGGGTCTCGAGCGCCGCCTGCGACAGCTTTTGCGTGTCCCAGCTCAGCACATAGGCCTCGACCACATCGTGGTAGGCGGGGTGTGTAAACAGGCGCCAGCCACCGGCGACCTCGCGCAGCTGAAAACCGCGGTTGGCCTCCTCGTATTCAACCTTGAGCTCGGCCAAAAGCGACGCGCACTCGCCCGGGGCGATATCCAGCGCACCTGCCAGCGCGGGTGCGCTCACGGGGTCGCTCGACACCAGCAGCAGCGCCTCGAGGGCGCCTTTAAGGCTGTTTGCCTCCAGCGTGGAAAGGGTTGACATGGTTGGCGCTCCTATTCGGTGAGCTCGGGGCCCTCGCCGGGCACGTATGCCTCGGCGCCCTCGACGCGGTTGATATGAATGGTTCCAAAGATCTCGTCCTGGCTCAGTGTGAGCGAGCCGCGCTTGGCGAGCTCCAGCATGGCCAGGAAGGTGACGACGAGCTGCTCGGTGGTGGCGTCGCCGTCCAGCAGCTCGCGGAAGGTGCAGGCTTGGTGTGCCATGGTAAAGCGGTCGACCGAGGCCACCGTCAGGTCGAGCGGCACGCGATGCGGTGCCACGTGCTCGGCCTCCAGCAGGAAGGTCTGGCGTTTGCCGTCCAGGTCGGCGCAGATGACGGCGAGGCCGCGCAGGGTAATGCCGGCCAGATAGTCGGGCATAAGGCCTAGGAACTCGGGGTCGGGGCCGGCCACGCGCGGATGCATGCGGCTCTCGGCCTGCATCCGCGCGCCAAGGGCTGCCGCCGCGCCCTTAAACTGCTTGTAGGCGATCAGACGCTGGATCAGGACCTCGCGCAGGGCGTCGCCGTCGAGCGCACTGAGTTCCTCGAGGTCTTCGTCGTCCTCGTCATCGTCGACTGTCTTGCGCGGGGCCTCCTGGGGCACCAACGAGGCGGCCTTGATGTCCAAAAGAGTTGCCGCGACCAGCAAAAAGTCGCTCGCCACGTCCAGGTCCAGCGCCTCGATGCGCTCGGCCTCGGCAAGGTATTGCTCGGCTACCTCGCTGATCGAGATGGCACCGATATCAACTTTTTGGCGGGTTACCAGCTGCAGCAGCAGGTCGAACGGTCCGCTGTAGACCTGCGTCGACACGCGATACGACATATTCGACCTCCTTTGACGGCGCCTTCGCGGCGCGGTTTGGGTGCATGTTACGACCGCTTTGCACGGTCGACCTGTTAGTTTACCTTAGATGCCGGCGATTGCGAAGTTGAGCAGCTGCTCAGCAAGCGGATACACGGTAACGTCGAAATAGCGGCCGATCACGTCGATGCCGGTCCACATGGGCAGCAGGTACAGCACCAGGATGAGTATGGGCATAGCGTATTGCTGCAGGCGGTAATAGTTGTTGAGCGCCTTGCCCTTGAGGAAGGGCACGATGATCGATGAGCCATCGAGCGGCGGAATCGGGATGAGGTTGAAGAACGCAAGCGACAGGTTGACCACGATGAACGTAGCGCCGAAATTCATGATCTGTGATGCCAGGGCAAAGGACATGCTGGTGTAGAGGCTGCCATAGGCCAGGCGCATGAGGACCGCGGCAAGACACGCGAGTGCGATGTTGGACGCGGGGCCGGCCACGCTCACCAGGACCTCGTCGCGCTTGGGGTGCTTGAGGTTGTTGAGGTAGACGGGCACTGGCTTGGCGAAGGCGAACACCGGGCCGCCGGCGGCAAGCATGAGCAGAGGCAGGATGATGGTGCCAAACGGGTCGATATGGTTGAGCGGGTTGAGCGAGACGCGGCCACGGGAGCGGGCCGTCTTGTCGCCAAGCGCCCAGGCCGCGGCTGCGTGCGCGCTCTCGTGGATAACGATGCCCACGATGACGGCGACCGCGCTGGCGAGTAGGTTCATGAGGTAGCTGCCGGACATGTCGATCCCCTAGCGGACGCGGCGCGAGGCGCGCGTGAGCAAGTAGTCGGCCACAAACAGGATGACGGCCACGATGGCGTAATCCAAGCGGAACACGCCGCCAAAAGGTGAGGTGATGACGCCATAGCCGGCAATGGCGCTCGGCAGTGCGCGAGAAAGCTCAACGACAAAGCCCACGATCTGCAGCTTGGCGGTGAGGCCGCTAAAGCACAGCAGCACGGTCATCGCGCTCATAAAGATGCCGCAGATGCGACAAGCGATGGCGATGATGCTCATCGCCACGGCAGCGGCCTTACGAGAGTTCACGCGCGGTCTCCTCTTCGATCTGGGTGGAAAGCTCCAGCCATTCGTCCTCGAGCTTGGGCAGCTCTTGCTTAAGGCCGTTATATTCCCCCAGCGCGGCGTTGAACTTGTCTTGATCGGCATAAAGCTCTTCGCTTGCCATCAATTCCATAAGCTCGTCATAGCGGGCGCGCTTTTTGTCGAGCTCCGTCTCGATCTTCTTGAGCTGGTTACGCACGCCCTTGAGCTTTTTGTTGAGCGCGGCTCGGGCCTGGGCCTCGGCGCGCTTTTGCTCCTTGGTCTTTTTGCCTTCGGCCGGTTTGGGAGCGGCGGCGGGCGCATCGGGCTGGGCCGCGGTGACCTTAGCGGACTTGGTCGCGGCCGGTGCACTCTCCCCTGCCACCTCGGCGGCGGCGCGGGCTGCGAGGTCCTCGCGCTTGTAGAGGTAGTAGTCGTAGTCGCCGTCATAGACCGTGACCTTACCGTCGCGGATGTCGATGATGCGGTTGGCCACGGCGCGTACCAGGTGCTCGTCGTGGCTGATCAGCACGATGGTGCCGGGGAAGTTTTGCAGGGCGTTCTCGAGCATATCCACCGAGTCGATGTCCAGGTGGTTGGTGGGCTCGTCCAGGCACAGGAGCGCCTCGGGGGCCACGAGCATTTTGGCGAGCGCCAGGCGCGCCTTTTCGCCGCCGGAGAGGACGCGGACCTGCTTTTCGATGGAATCGTTGTCGCTAAACAGGAAGGCGCCCAGCAGGCTGCGCTGCTGCGGCACGGTCCACTTGGGCGTGACGGTGTCGATCTCTTGCAGGACGGTATTGGACTCGGTCATACCCTCGAGTGCGTGCTGGGCGTAGTAGGCCACGCCCACGTTGGTGCCCAGGTCCCGGGTGCCGGTGGTGGGCGGCTCAAGGCCGGCGAGGATCTTCATGAGGGTGGACTTGCCGGCGCCGTTGGGGCCGACGAGCGCCACGTGCTCGCCGCGGTAGAGCTTGAGGTCGATGTCGCTGTAGATGTGCTTGTCGCCGTAGGACTTGGATACACCCTCGAGGCCCACGACCATGTCGCCGGAGCGCGGCGGATCGGGGAACTTAAAGTCGATGTGCTTGTGGCCCTCGGGCAGGATGACGAGCTCCTTTTTGATCTGCTCGATTTTGCGGATGCGCTCCTGGGCCTGGGCTGCCTTGGTGGGCTTGTAGCGGAACTTATCGACGAAGACCTGCATGTGGGCGATGTCGCGCTCCTGGGCGGCGCGCTTGGCGCGCATCTGCTCCAGGTTGTCCTCGCGCTGCTTGAGGTAGCTGCTGTAGTTGCCGGTGTAGGTGGTTACGCGACGGTTTTCGAGTGCGGCGACGTGGTCGACGCAGGCGTCCATGAAGGCGCGGTCGTGGCTGACGATGAGGACGGCGCCGTCGTAGTTGGCGATAAAGCCGCGCAGCCACTGGACGCTTTCGAGGTCCAGGTGGTTGGTGGGCTCGTCGAGCAGCAGCAGGTCGGGGTGGCGCAGGAAGAGCTTAGCAAGTGCGATGCGCATCTGCCAGCCGCCCGAGAACTCGGAGCACGGGCGCTCAAAGTCGGCGACCTTAAAGCCCAGGCCGGACAGGATCTTGCGAGCGTTGCTCTCGAGCTCGTAGCCGCCCAGGTGCTCAAAGCGGTCCTGGACCTGGCCGTACTCGTTGAGGAGCGCGTTGACGTCCTTCCCCTGTTCGGAGAGCTCGGTGATCTGGGCCTGCAGCTCGTTGGCGCGCTCGCCCATGCGGCGGATTTCCTTGGCGGCGGCCATGACCTCGGCAAGGATGGTGGTGTCCTTTTGCTCCAGATTAGTTTCCTGCTCTAGGTAGCCTACCTGGCAGTCCTTGGCGTACTGGACCTGGCCGGCGTCTGGGCTGTCGATGCCCATGATGATCTTGAGCATGGTGGTTTTGCCGGCGCCGTTGGGTCCCACGAGCGCAAAGCGCTCGCCGGGGTTGATCTGGAAGGACGCGCCGCTAAAGAGGACGCGTGCGCCGAAGCTTTTTTCGATCTTGTCGACCAGGAGGATCATGGTGCCGCCTTTGACCTTGTGTGCCAATATGAAAAAAGGCTCCAACTTGCGTTGGAGCCTCATTCAATGCTCGGGTGGAGACGAGGGGGATCGAACCCCTGACCTCTTGACTGCCAGTCAAGCGCTCTCCCAGCTGAGCTACGCCCCCGTGCGAAAAAGTACTATACGGGAACTCTCACGGCGATGCAAGGGCAATTTTGGAAAAACTTTCCGGGGGCGCGGGCGCCGCTGGGACGAGAGCGCGGCACGGACTCGAGGGCAAGGGACCCGCGATGCCGGATCCGGCCCGCGGGGCGCGCCCAGGGCATCTCGGGCTCCGCCGCTCGCCGGTTTTCGCTTCCACCCCACGGGCCGCCATCCGCCCAACGACCATCCCGCCGGCGCCGGGCCCATTATCGGGGCCAATCGCGCTCCCGCCGACCCGGCGATTTCAAAACCATGCCGGTTTACGGGGCCAGGCCGGGAACCCCCGAGCATGCCGTAATCGGTAAAATCAAAACCGCAGGTAGATGACTTGCGCATTCCGTGAAATGCAGGGTATGGACGGCCGGTCCGGGTCCAGCCCCGTAATCCGGCATAGTTTTGAAATGGTTCTTGTCAATCAGCATTAACTATTGCGTGGATTTGACCGAAAACGTTTATCAAGACAATTTCGCAGGCATGTGGAGTGGGAACTTTAGCAAAAAGAAGCCGGGCTATTTGCCCGGCTTCTTGATTCAAGACTTTAGTCCGCTGGCCGCGCAGCGGCCAGCTTTAAACCACCCGCTACGCGGGTGGAGACAAACGGCTTTACAAAGCCACCCCTCCGACCGATATTGACGATTGTTCAGGCCGTCAAGAATTCGAGTCGAAGGGGTGGTCGCCATGGCCCAGAAGGCCTACAGCCTTTCCCACACGAAGTGGATGTGCAAGTACCACATCGTGTTCACGCCGAAGTATAGGCGCAAAGTGATCTACAACCAAATCAGGAGCGACATAGGGGAGATCCTCAGGAGGCTGTGCGAGTACAAGGGGATCGAGATAATCGAGGGGCACCTGATGCCCGACCACGTGCACGTGCTGCTGGCGATCCCGCCGAAGTACAGCGTCGCGAGCGTCATGGGCTACCTGAAGGGGAAGAGCTCGCTGATGATATTCGACAGGCACGCCAACCTCAAGTACAAGTTCGGCAACAGGAAGTTCTGGGCGGAGGGCTACTACGTGTCCGCCGTCGGCCTGAACGAGGCGACGATCGCCAAGTACATCAGGGAGCAGGAGTCCCACGGCATCGCGCTGGACAAGCTGAGCGTGAAGGAGTACGAGGACCCCTTCAAGAGGGGGTGATGCTGCCGGTTCGACCGGCGCGCCACGGGTCAAGATGCACTAGGCCTGGACGAAGTCCGGGCCCGCGCCTTTAGACGCGAGCCCGGGGCCCGTGGGTTATACCCTAAGAGCAAACCACCCTTTTTAAGGGTGGTTCTGATTCTCTGGTGGGCCCTCCGGGATTCGAACCCAGAACCCAGGGATTATGAGTCCCCTGCGCTAACCGTTGCGCCAAGAGCCCTTATAAAATGGCGCGTGCAATAGAGGCCAATAGAACAGGCCACCCATCTTGAACCACGACGTGAAATACTACCATGCACGCGGCGCCCGTTCAACGCACGATCTTGTCGACCAGGAGGATCATGGTGCCGCCTTTGACCTTGTGTGCCAATATGAAAAAAGGCCCCAACTTGCGTTGGAGCCTCATTCAATGCTCGGGTGGAGACGAGGGGGATCGAACCCCTGACCTCTTGACTGCCAGTCAAGCGCTCTCCCAGCTGAGCTACGCCCCCGTGCGAAGAAGTACTATACGGGAACTCGGACCACGATGCAAGGACATTTTTGGAAAAACTTTCCGGAGGCGCGGGCGCCGCTGGGACGAGAGCGCGGCACGGACTCGAGGGCAAGGGACCCGCGATGCCGGATCCGGCCCGCGGGGCGCGCCCAGGGCATCTCGGGTTCCGCCGCTCGCCGGTTTTCGCTTCCACCCCACGGGCCGCCATCCGCCCAACGGCCGTCTTGCCGGCGCCGGGCCCATTACCGGGGCCAATCGCGATCCCGCCGACCCGGCGATTTCAAAACCATGCCGGTTTACGGGGCCGGGCCGGGAACCCCCCCCCGAGCATGCCGTCATCGGTAATATCAAAACCGACGCTCCTATAAGTTGTCAAGAGGCAGTTTGCGGGAGCGCTCTCTCCAATTCGCACAGGAGCTCGTAATACCTCCTCTCCAGTTTCGTCGACCGCCGTTTCCCCCGTTCCAAGTGCCCGAGTGTGGCTGCGGACAGGCCGAGCTCCGCGGCGGCTTTCTTCTGAGTC